>JBDSPQ010000142.1:0-8667 GCA_039930305.1 Ginsengibacter sp.
AGGGGTAAAATGATCCTCGGCGCAGTGTATAATCCGATAATGGAAGAATTCTATTTTGCAGAACGCGGACACGGGGCTACCTTAAATGGCAATAAAATATCGGTAAGTAACAAGAAAGAAGTTTTGAGGAGTTGCCTTGTTACAGGCTTTCCTTATACATATCTTGATCAGCCAAATGGGCCGTTACAGGTTTTCGAAAGGCTGATACGCCAGGGTATTCCGGTGCGCAGGCTCGGAAGCGCGGCGACAGATCTTTGCTGGGTAGCAGCTGGACGTTTCGATGGATTCTATGAACACCAGCTAAATGCCTGGGACAGCGCAGCAGGATTTTTGATAGTAGAAGAGGCTGGAGGAAAAGTTACGGATCTAAAAGGAAATCCTTATTCTCCTTTTCAACCAGGCATCATTGCTACTAACGGACTAATACACGAAGATTTGATCAACTGGGTGCAGGGAAATATTTAGCCATGCATTATAAAAAAGATAATTTTTTTTTAGAAATAAAAACATATGGGAGAGGGAAGAACGGAAATATCAACACTTGGGGAATTCGGACTTATAGATCATCTCACAAAAAATAATGAGACAAAGAATGCCTCGACATTATTAAGCGTGGGAGATGATGCAGCCGTACTGGATCACCTCGGCAAACAAATCGTGGTAACAACGGATATGCTAATCGAAGGGATTCATTTTGACCTAATGTATACGCCGTTAAAACACCTTGGCTACAAAAGTGTGGTGGTAAACCTTAGCGACGTTTATGCCATGAATGCTTTGCCTTCGCAAATAACCATGAGCATTGCATTCAGCAATAGGTTTAGCCTCGAGGCGCTGGATGAGTTTTACAGGGGGGTATATACTGCATGTGACCGATATAATGTAGACTTAATAGGCGGAGACACGACTTCTTCTCAAAAAGGTTTCATTATTTCTGTGACTGCCATCGGAGAAGTTTTACAGGATAAATTTGTAAAAAGAAGTGGTGCTAAAAATAGTGATCTCATTTGCGTAAGCGGAGATCTCGGCGGTGCTTTTTTAGGACTTACCTTATTGGAAAGAGAAAAGAAGATATTTCTCGAAACCAAAGGTGTACAGCCAGACCTCGAAAACCAGGATTATATAGTTGGAAGAATATTAAAGCCTGAAGCAAGGAAAGATATTATTGAGTTTTTTGCCTCTAACAACATCTTACCAACATCCATGATCGATATAAGCGATGGCCTCAGCAGTGAGTTATTGCACATATGCACCCAAAGTGAAGTGGGTTGTATTCTTTATGAAGAAAAAATTCCGGTAAATGATATCGCACGCCAATTTGCCTACAAGCTGGAACTTGATCCCACGGCGTGTGCATTGAGCGGTGGTGAGGATTATGAGCTGCTATTTACCATCGACCAAAATGACTATAATAAAATAAAAGACAATGAACAAATAAGCGTGGTTGGTTATATTACTGAAAAAGATAAAGGCGCTAAAATTGTTACCAAAGGTGGTAATGAACATAAACTCGTAGCACAAGGATGGAACCCTTTTTCATAAGACACACGACTTAGCAATAGAAATATTTTTCCGTTATCTGGTATTTTTAGATTTTTTTAACCCATGAGGAGCCTCGTATTCTTATTTTCTACGATATTTTTTATCTCTTGCTCGGTATCAAAGAATTACAATCCCAACATAAAATATTCCAGTGAAACGCTGCGCGAAGACTATAATTTTCTTCGGAATGTTTTAGAAAAAAAACACCCGTCATTATATTGGTATACTCCTAAAGATACTATGGACTATTACTTCGATGCAGGTTACAAAGAGATATCAGACTCAATGACCGAACTGAAATTCGGATGGAAAATTTTGGCTCCTCTTACATCAGCAATCCACTGTGGACACACCAGCTTTAGCATGAGCAAAGGATGGAATAAGTTTATTAAGAATAAAAAAATTCCATCCTTCCCGCTGTATATGAAAATTTGGTCTGATACCATGGTAGTGGTCAATAATCTGAACAAGGAAGATTCTGTTATTAAAAGAGGTACCATCATCACATCTGTGAATGGAATAAAAAGCGGGGACCTAATAAGCAGGATGTTTGATTTTATGGTAGAGGATGGTTACTCTGATAATGTGAATTATATAAGGCTCAGTGCAAGCTTTCCTTATTTTCACCGGAATATTTTCGGCCTGTATAAAAATTATATTATTGGATATATTGATAGCACCGGCATTGAAAAAAGTAAAACGATTTCCTATTATTCACCTCCTGAAGACAGCTTGGGCAAAGGCCGCAGGAATGTTCCAGGTTTAAAGCCAAAAAAATCAAGCAAAAAAGAAAGGCTGAGGAATATCAGATCTCTGCAAATAGATACCTCGGCGGCTGTGATGACCATAAATACTTTTTCAAAAGCAAAACTTCATCATTTTTTTAAAAGCTCTTTTCGAAAACTCAGGCGCAATAAAATAACCAACCTGGTGGTAGATATACGAGCTAATGGCGGCGGAGATATTAATAATTATGTTTTGCTTACAAAATATTTGAGGCGCACTCCGTTTCGAGTGGCGGACACAGCTTACGCCGTTAGTAAAAACTTTGGGCCGTATACGCGGCAAATTTCGTCTGGGTTTTTTAACAATATAGGGTTATGGTTTGTAACACATAAGGAAAAAGATGAGAGATACCACTTCCGTTATTGGGAGCGTCATACGTTTACGCCTAAACGAAAAAACCATTTTGACGGCCAGGTCTACGTTCTCACCAATGGCCTTACTTTTTCTGCATCCTCACTGTTTTGTAATGCGGTAAAAGGGCAACAAAATATCTCGCTGGTAGGAGAAGAGACAGGGGGCGGCTGGTATGGTAATTCAGGAATTATGATTCCGGACATCACCTTGCCCAAAACAAAGTTGCGGGTAAGGCTGCCGTTTTTTCGCCTGGTACAATACAATCATGTACCTCAAAAGGGAACAGGCGTAATTCCCGATGTATTTATTGGTCCTAATGTAAAAGATATAATAACACAGGAGGACACAAAAATGGAATATGTAAAAAAGGTCATTGCGGAAAGCGCGCCGCCAAAATAAAGATATAAAATGTCTATATCACCTCCAGAACATCGAGATTTTCATTCAGCATGACCATGTCGGCATTAAATCCTTTTTCAATTTTGCCAATCCGGTAATCTATTCCCAGCACCTTGGCGGGATATAGGCTGGCCATTTTTAAAGCTTCTTCTATTGATATGTCACAATTTTGCACCAGATTTTTCACGCCCTTTATCATGGTAAGGGCCGACCCACTCAGAATTCCATTCGTTTCATATTTATCTCCCACAAGGGTATGTTTGTAAGGGCCTTCGCTCGTCTCTGTTACTGCATCGGTGATAATGAAGAGGCGTTCGGCCATGAGTTTTTTTGCAAGCCTGATCATTTCAAAGTTTACGTGAAAGCCATCCGGAACCAGGCTGCACATCACAGTAGTGTGTAATAGCACTGCGGCAGCAAAACCCGGTTCGCGGTGATGCAAAGAAGTCATGGCGTTGAATAAGTGGGTGGCTACAGGAATTCCCAGATCAAGACCCCTTATAGCTTCAGCATAGGTTGCGTTACTATGCCCTGCAGAAATAATAATCCCATAACTTTTTAGCAGTTGAATAACTTCATCGGTGCATACCTCAGGGGCAACTGTGATCATTTTTATCACACCTTTTCCATATTCTAATAAGGAAGTTACCTCAGCAATTGTGGGAGCATGAATTAATTTTTCCAGATGGGCACCACGTTTGATTTTGTTAATCCATGGGCCTTCTATATGTAATCCGTAAACACCTTCACCACCATTTTTCCAATACTTCCGCACAGCATCAATGCCATTATGAAGCACCTTTGTTTCGTTAGTAGAAATCGTTGGCAAAAAATACTTTGCGCCGCCGGATCTGCAGTAATCATTCATTTTTTGCAGTGTGTCAGTATCTGCTGCAACAGATAACAGCCTGGAGTAAGCGCCATAAATTTGAATATCAATAAAAGCCGGAACAAGGTAGTGCGCGTGAAGCGAAATATTTGTTTCCGGCGGAAGCATCGATAAAGGAATGACCTCCTCGACAATATCATTTTCAACCATCACCGCACTATCGTTAAGCCACTTCGAACCTGTAAAAATTTGACGAGCGCTATAAAAGTTTTTCATTTTTCAGGAGTTAATTATGAACGGGTCTGCATCGGGCAGGAATGGGAAATCATGGCGTGTTTTTGCCACTTTATCCAGGCTCAGCGAACAGGTGTAAATATCTTCTGCATTTGTTTTTTGATATAATATTTCTCCCTGTGGATCTATAATCATGCTGTCACCAGCATATTTAATATGATTGCCGTCTTCGCCTACCCTGTTTACTCCGATCACATAACATTGGTTTTCGATTGCCCTTGCCTGTAATAAAGTTTTCCAGGCGAGGCTCCTTTTTTCTGGCCAGTTGGCTACAAAAATCAAAAGATCGTATTCGCCATCTTTAGTTTTAGGTGTGCTTGAAAAATTAGATTGCCTTATCCAAACGGGGAACCGTAAATCGTAGCAAACCTGTAAATTTATTTTCCAACCTTTTGCGCAAGCTATTAATCTTTTATGTCCGGGTGTGTAATGATTGTGTTCATCGCCAAAGGCAAACAGATGCCTTTTATCATAAAAACCGAGTTGGCCGGAAGGAAGCATCCATATCGAACGATTGTAAAATTTGCCCCCCTCTTCAATAATAATGCTGCCTGTAATTATGATCTTTTGCTCTGCTGCGATTTTTCGCATCCACGCGATAGTTTCTCCATCCATTTTTTCTGCAAGCTTTACAGTATTCATACTAAATCCCGTACTGAACATCTCTGGCAGAATCACCAGCTCTGTTTTTTCCTGAAGGCCTGTAATTTTATTGTAGAGCATCTCAAGATTTGCGCTTTTTTCTTCCCAAAACAAATCTGTTTGAATGACAGTAACGGTGAGCGATGACATACGGTAAAGGTATGTAATGATCAATACTCGCAGCCAACACTTCTTATACGAAAACAGGAATGGATAAGCGAAGTTGTGGCATTCTTTTTTAATGTCAGCATATAAGACCGATCACTAAAATTAAAAAAAAATATTACTAAGAAGATTTGGGTAGAAGACGCAGAACTTTGTGACAAGCAATCCGGAGAGTATTATTACAAATCATCTTATTTTCCAAGATCACTTAATAACTCATTTATCATTTTATTTTCGAAGCCCTTGGATAATAAGAAATCCTGTATTTTTCTTTTCTTCACGAAAATATTTTTTTCGCTCTTAAGAGTCTTTATTTTTTGCTCTGCTAATTGATTAAAGGTTTTTTGGTAATCGCGATCATCAATTTCTTTTAACGCTTTATTTATACAATAATCGCTTACCTGTCGCATTTTCAACGCTTGCTTAATTTTCATTTTACCCCATTTCTTCATCCTGAATTTGCCGCCTGCAAAAAGAACAGCAAACCTTTCTTCATTCAAAAAATTCTCTTCTATAAGCGACGAGATAATGAAATCAATTTCTTTTTTGCTTAATCCAAATGAAAACAACTTATCACGAACTTCCGCATGACATCTCTCCTGGTAACTACAATATTGTTTTATTTTAGGAATGCTTTGCCCGGGAGTAAAATTCTGAATTTCCATAAATAAAGCCAAATATTTTGGGTCAAATGAATTATTTCCTTAACAACCCTGACAGAGACTTAAAAAAAATGCGCTACTTTTTACGGTAGCGCACAAAGTTTTCCCGGCAACTATTAATACCTACAGAAGTTCTATTTAACCAATTTTAATTCATCAATAATATTCTTAGCACCGCCCATCTTATCAATACACCAAAGCACGTATCTAACGTCAACGCATATGGTACGATTGAGGTCTTTATCAAACTGAATTTTATGACTCAGCGCCTCATAATTTCCGTCGAATGCCAGGCCGATGAGGTTGCCGGATCCATCCATTACCGGCGATCCTGAATTACCACCTGTAATGTCGTTTGTCGTGATAAAATTAATGACGAGGTCATTCTCTTTTTTGTCAATGTATTGTCCAAAATCGCGCTTCCGCAGAAGCTCAATTTCTTTGGATGGTAAGTCAAACTCATAATCGCCTGGGATGTATTTATCGAGAATACCCGCACTGGTGGTTACATAGTCATAGTGAACAGCATCGGATGGGTTATAACTTTTCACATTGCCATAGCTTACCCGCATGCTGAAGTTGGCATCGGGGTACATTTTCTTTACAGCCGCAGGATTCATTTCCATAATACCTTTCAGGTAGCGCCTGCCGAGTTCGTTGTTTTCTCCAACGAAATCACTATATAGCTTACTGTATTTGAGAGTATAATTTTTTACAAATCCTGAAGCATAGGCAAAAGCCTGATCGCTTTGTAAGGTTACGGCGTCCGGATGATCAAGAAAAGAAGCCCATTTAACAGAATCAAGGATCATTGTATTATCAAAAACAGCATTAGCCCACGATTTATAGGTAGCCTCATCCGTTAGCGGACCATATTTTTCTTTAAGAGATTGGTAAAACTCAATTGGATGCTGGCTTTTATCAATTTCATTATAGTACATCATAGTAGTAGCAGCCATTATCTTTCTGTCACTCGTTTGGTCTTCAATTTCAAGGAATTTCTGCCGAGAAGCATTCGCCGCTTGCAAAGCATTTTGGACATCCGTCTGTGTTTTTCCTGTTTCTACGAGCGCCCGCTCTACTCCCATCAAAGAGGAAGCGTATGCCGCAAGAGGTGATCCTAAAATACCTTCGATAACGTAAACGCGTTGTTTTGCATAAGGTCTCCATGCTTCATAATTTTTTTTATAATCAGTCAGTATATCTTTATAATCATTTTTGCTTACCGCCCACCTGGCGAAATTTTCCTCACTCTTCTGTTTGGCGTCATAAACGTGATATTTTTTCAGCTGCTTTGTTTCGCCGTCGTAAAACTTCCAGTAGTTTGCAATGCTGGCATAACTTGATGCGAGCTTCAGCTTTACAGCCGGGTCCTTTATCATTTCAGCATGCATGGCTTTAAGCCTGGCATCCCGTAAAGCCACTAATGAAGGATTGTCGATTTCATTTTTAAGATTGATGCCAAAGGAAGTTTCATAACGATTCGTGCCGCCCGGGTATCCGTAGATCATAGCATAGTCGCCATCTTTATATCCTTTAAGAGATACCGGCAGGAACCATTTGGGTTTTAAAGGAACATTCTCAGCACTATATTCCGCAGGTTTGCCGTCTTTGCTGGCATAAACACGAAATATAGAATAGTCGCCGGTGTGGCGAGGCCATTCCCAGTTGTCCGTGTCTCCGCCGAATTTCCCCACACTTTCCGGTGGAGCACCCACCAGGCGTATGTCTTTGTAGATTTTGTATACATACATGATGTACTGATTTCCTTTAAACATGCTGTACACCTTTGCAGAAATGCCGTTATCAGGGTCCAAAATTTTATCCATGATTTCCCGGTAAATTTCCTCTGTCTTCTTAGTCCTTTCGGAAAAGTTCAAACCTTTAAGGCGCTCTTCAACTTTATCGGTTACGTCTTCGATACGTTCCAGGAAAGTGACAGTAAGGGTTGATTTTATTTCCTGGTCTTTAGAGTAAGCATAAAACCCATCTTTCAGGTAATTGTGGTCTACAGTACTAGCACCTGCAATAGTTCCATAGCCGCAATGGTGATTGGTAAAAATCAATCCCTGGCTGCTGACAATCTCACCTGTGCAACCACCACCAAAAATAATAATAGCATCTTTTATAGATGGCTTATTAATACTGTATAATTGTTCTTTACTTAGTTTGAGGCCATGCTTCACCATATCATCATATACTTGCTGACCGAGCAGCATCGGTAACCACATGCCTTCATCTGCGCTGGCTTTAAATAGAGTAAAACATAGGATGATCGCGACAAAAATTTTTTTCATTATTAGCTTGTTTGATTAAAAAAACAGAGATAAAACAATATAGGTTAGGAACATTTAGACGCAACCCGCTAAATGCCTGGTTGCACCTGTGACGAAATTTAGCAATTAGCTGGCCAAGAAAATGTATGTCGGGGCAGAAGTAGTATTAATAATCGATTACCTGTTCTTCTATTTGTTGCGGAATTTGCCTGAATTCATATTGCTGGTTGCGTAGTTGTGGCTCAAAACCTGCTTCCCGGATTGCTTCCTGAATGCCGTTACTTGTAAAGCGGTGTGGTGCGCCCGCTGCACTTACCACATTTTCTTCGATCATAATGCTGCCGAAATCATTTGCCCCGGCATGCAGGCAAAGCTGCGCCACCTGCTTCCCGACCGTGAGCCAGCTTGCCTGTATGTTTTTAACGTTAGGCAACATGATGCGGCTCATTGCGATCATCTTTATATATTCTTCCGGCGTAGTAAGGTTTTGTACACCCCTTATTTTTGCGAGTAAGGTATCCACATCCTGGAAAGTCCAGGGGATAAACGCGATAAAGCCCTTTGTGCCGTCGGGCCTTTTCTCCTGCACTTCCCTGATTTTTACGAGATGTTCAAATCTTTCCTGAATAGTTTCCACGTGGCCAAACATCATAGTAGCTGATGTAGTAATATTTAGCTTGTGGGCTTCCATCATAATATCAAGCCACTCCTGCGTACC
>JBDSPQ010000143.1:0-2857 GCA_039930305.1 Ginsengibacter sp.
AACGGACAGGTAGTAATCCTAACAGGAAACTGGTATGTTCAGTATTCAACAGACGGCGGCCAGACCTTTACCACGCTCGATCCGACAACTATTTTTCCAAACAACCTTGCCGGAGGCTTTTGCTGTGATCAAATCGTTCAATATGTGCCGTCGATTGATCGCTTTATATGGCTGTTACAATATTCCAGGATTGGCGGAACGAATGCTTACCGCCTGGCGGCAGCAAGTACTCAACAGATCATTGACAGTAATTGTACAGCCTGGACATATTGGGATCTTACGTCTGCGTCTTTCAACCTGGGTACAGACTGGATGGATTATCCAAGCTTGGGCGTGGGCAATAATTCTTTGTATTTGAGCTGCGATGCTGCTAACGCGGGTGGAGGGTTACTTGTCGTAAGATTTTCCCTCACTGAAATACAAACAGGAGGTACCATTAATTTTCAATATACCAACCATGCGAATTCCGTAGATGCACGGGGAAGCGATGTTTGCCAAAATGCCGGGGATGAAGCTTTTTGGGCAGGTAATGTTGACAATAGCACTATTCGCATTTGGAGTATGAAAGAAAATTCAAACACCTATTTCTGGAGAGACGTGGATGTAAGCAACTGGCCGAATAACAATTTGGCTTCGAATGGACCCAATGGGAACGATTGGCTGGATTATAATCTGTCTGCTGCCGGTTGGCAATTTCCTGATGATGCTATTATTGGCATTACACGGCGGGGCAATGAACTTTGGCTTGCCTGGACGGCCAGCAGCGGTACAGGTGGTTTTGGAGGCTTCAATTTTCCGCATCCGCATGTCCAGTTGGTTAAAGTAAGAATTGATAACTATACGGTGATAGAGCAGATGCAAATATGGAATCCCGATTTGGCTTTTGCTTATCCGAGCCTGGCTACTAATTCAGAGAATGAAGTGGGCATCACGCTGGGTTGGGGTGGTGGCGGTACTTTCCATGCTAACAGTGCGGTGGGAATGATGGGCGATTATGTAGTGTGGTTTAGAAACGGCAGCACCTGGACGCATACACGCTGGGGAGATTATGTTACCTGCAGGCGCTCCAGCCCTGATCCTCGAATGTTTGCAGGTTTTGGCTTTGTAACATACCAGGACGCTACAACAACGGCTGGCCATCGTTTCGACCCTTATTATGTATTGTTTGGCAGGAAATCGCATGTGCCGCCGCTAATAGGATAGCAAAATTGAAATAAACTATTGCTGCAGTAGATCTTTTGATTGTTCGTAACTGCGCTGCAGCGTTCTATATACGTCGCTTTCTATTTTGTGGAGGCGGAATAAATTTTTTTTATGGAAACATTTCTTGATGGAGGATTGTTCGAACTGTTGATTGGAATTTTTTTCGCTAGCCTTGTCAATATTATTTTTTCAAAAAAATATCTGCTGATCTTTTTTTCAATAATGGTAGTTGCCAGCCCAATAATTTTATTATTTATCAATAAAAATGAGCTGTACTACTGGCTCGTTTCTTTCTGTTTTTTCAATTCCTCTTTCTTGATCATCCTGCTTTGGAAAGAAAAAGTCCAGCACCCTGCCAGGCCGCTTTTCCGGGTGGATGCCATGAAAAATAAAATTACGGTGGTTGGAAAAAAGATGAAGCGATACTTTGCGAAAGGTAACAGCGAAAGATGATTTGTCTCATGATCTATGTGCGACATTTAAAAAAACATTTGATTAGGAGTTTTCCAAACAAAATGAATTTGGGTTTGCCATTGGATAGTCCCAAAACTTTACACAAGAGTGATCGAGGTCATGTGGACTGCCACCCTTGCTGAAGTCAGGAAAAATTTGAAGCATTGATTGATCCTCTTTATAAATTGATGGAAGAAAAACCCTTTAAGAAATAACCCGGCAAATTCCGGTGAAATGGTAAGAAAAGGAAAGTTAGGTCAATCTAACTTTCCTAATAGAGGTCCCGAGCGGATTCGAACCGCTGTGGAAGCTTTTGCAGAGCTCTGCCTAGCCACTCGGCCACAGGACCTTTTTAAAGGCGACAAAAGTAATACATTTTTTTTTAGGAATTTTTATTGGCAATGTCCGAAATTCGATGTTCGTTTACATTGATTTATAATAATAAAATCATTCTGGAAGTTACTCTCGTATATCTTTATAATGATCAATAACCATCGCGTAGAATGCAGAAAATAGGAGAGTCGGAACTAATCATTAATGACCGTGGTGCCATATACCACCTTGATGTCCGTGCTGATGAAATAGCGGACACCATAATCACAGTGGGTGATCCTGCCAGGGTAGAGGCCGTAAGTAAACATTTTGATTATGTAGAAGTTAAAAGAAGCCACAGGGAATTTGTAACGCACACTGGTACTCTTGGAAAGAAACGGATATCAGTGGTAAGTACCGGTATTGGTACGGATAATATTGACATTGTTCTAAATGAGCTGGATGCTTTGGTAAATATTGATTTAAAAGAAAGGACTGTAAACAGCAATCTGCGGCAACTACAAATAATCCGGATCGGCACTTCCGGCTCTCTGCAGGCGGATATTCCTGTAGACAGTTTTGTTGCAAGTACTCACGCAATAGGTATCGACAATTTGATGAATTTTTATGTGCATGAAAACAATGAGGAAGAAAAACAATTGTTGCATTCATTCGTAACGCAAACTCAATTACACAGCAGTTTTAGTCATCCCTATATTGCGGCCGGTGCTATGACATTGATCAGGCATTTTGTAGATGGCTATCACCAGGGAATTACCATCACCTGTCCGGGTTTTTACGGGCCACAGGGCCGTGTGCTCAGGCTTGGCCTTTCAAATCCTCAGTTAAACGATCGTCTTACTGATTTTTCATTTGGAAATTATAAGAT
>JBDSPQ010000144.1:0-2960 GCA_039930305.1 Ginsengibacter sp.
TCCCGTTGTTAAAAACGGGTTTTTTTATGAGCGAACACGCTACTGCTTTCAAGCCGACTCTTCGTCTTTTTGATGCCACAATGATAGTGGCTGGTTCCATGATCGGCTCTGGTATTTTTATAGTCAGCGCGGATATAACAAGGAATGTTGGCAGCGCAGGCTGGCTCATTGCCATATGGATTATAACCGGCTTTATGACCTTAACTGCCGCTTTGAGTTATGGTGAACTTAGCGCTATGTTTCCGAGAGCAGGTGGGCAGTATGTCTATTTAAAAGAGGCATACAACCCGCTTATTGGCTTTTTATATGGATGGAGTTTTTTTTCTGTAATCCAGACTGGTACTATCGCAGCGGTTGGGGTAGCCTTTGCCAAGTTTGCGGGATATTTCTTCCCTGTGCTGGATGTGACGGATGCCAATGTTCTACTTCAAATCGGGGCATTTAAGCTTTATCCTGCTCAATTGCTATCTATTGTCCTTATTATGTTTCTCACCTGGACAAATACAAAAGGGGTTAAGGGTGGTAAGTGGATACAAAATATTTTTACCACTACCAAAATACTCTCCCTGTTCGGTTTGATTGTCGCGGGCATAATCTTTTTTAAACCTGAGGTGTGGCAGGCCAACTGGAGTGGTGCTTTTGAAATGAAAAGGATATTGCCCAGTGGTGAAATTGAAAGTGTAGTTGGCGCCAGCATACTTGGGGCTATTGCTGCCAGTATGGTTGGTTCCATTTTTAGCAGCGACGCCTGGAATAATGTCACCTTTATCGCCGGTGAAATCAGAAATCCCAAACGAAATATCGGGCTGAGCCTGTTCCTGGGTACTTTTATCGTCACGATAATATACGTCTGTGCTAACCTCATGTATATCGCTGTACTCCCACTAAATGAACTTGCTTCTGCTCCGCAGGATCGGGTGGCCGTGGCTGCTGCGAATTCAATGTTCGGCGGGATTGGCCCTTATGTTATTGCTGTAATGATTATGATATCTACATTTGGTTGCAATAATGGCCTTATACTGGCAGGGGCAAGGGTTTATTACAGTATGGCAAACGATAGATTGTTTTTTAAACAAGCAGCAATTTTGAACAAAGCGGCGGTACCAGAATGGGCACTTTGGTCGCAATTTGTAGTAGCCTCTCTACTGTGCCTAAGTGGAAAGTACGGTGATTTACTTGATATGATTTCCTTTGTTGTTGTGATATTTTATGTTTTGACTATTATTGGAATTTTTATTCTAAGAAAAAAAATGCCAGACGTTGAGCGTCCCTACAAAGCTTTTGGATATCCTGTACTTCCGGCTATCTACATTGTTATGGGTCTCGCCTTTTGTATCTTATTAATTATATATAAGCCCCAGTTTACCTGGCCGGGCCTTATTATAGCTGCCCTTGGTATTCCTATTTATTATTTAGTTTCGCCGAAAAAGAAAACAAATATTTCTTAATGCCTCCTGATTTTGATCAGCTTTTTGCTGACATTGCCAATCTGAAAGTAGCTGTAATAGGTGATGTAATGCTTGACACATATTGGTGGGGACATGTGGAAAGGATATCCCCGGAAGCCCCTGTCCCTATTGTGTCAGTAACCAATCGTGAAAAAAGAATTGGCGGTGCGGCAAATGTTGCTTTAAATATTAAGTCGCTCGGAGCTGATGTATCCATACTTTCTGTGCTTGGCAATGATGAGGATGGAACTCAATTAAAAAATTTATTAGAGGAAAAAGGAATAGAGGCCCGGTACCTTTTAACCAGTGAGGAGAGAATTACAACTAATAAAATCAGGATCATTAGCCGCAATCAGCAAATGATGCGCCTTGATGCAGAACACACCAACGATCTTTCCGAAGGAGATGAAGAGAGTTTAATTTTTCAGATTACAAAATTTGTAGAACAAAAGTTGCCTGACATTGTGATTCTTGAAGATTATAATAAGGGAACTTTGACCAAAAGAGTGATACAGCAAACCATCGCACTCTGTAATGAAAAAAATATTCCTACTTCGGTTGATCCTAAAAGAAAGAATTTTTTTGCGTTTAAAAATGCAACCTTGTTCAAACCCAACCTTCACGAAGTATTCACCAGTCTGAATATGTTGCCGGAAGAAATCTCTCCAAAAATGTTACGTCAAATACATGAAAAATTGCATAAAGAGCTATACCATAGTATATCGCTTATTACTCTTTCAGAAAAAGGTATTTTTTTTCAGGATATTGAATCAGATCAAATTATACCCTCACATAGAAGAAATATTGCCGATGTAAGTGGTGCAGGAGACACAGTGATTGCAGTTGCTTCATTAGTATACGCTTCTACAAAAAGTATCAGACTGGCGGCAGAAATCGCCAACATAGCAGGAGGTATTGTTTGCGAAGAAGTGGGAACAGTAGCCATAAATAAACACAGGCTTTTGAACGAATGCAAGGAATTGATAAAGTAAAAAATTAATAGGTGTTGGTCTTCTATAAATCATCGAAATACTGATTAAATCAACGCTCACACTTTTTAGCAGTCATTAAAAAAAAGTACCCTACAAAAAACTTGTAATGAAAAAAATTTCAATTGCTATACATGGAGGAGCCGGAACAATAGTGAAAGACGATATGACGCCTGAGCTGGAAGCAGCATATCGTCAGGCTTTACAGGAGGCACTGGACGCAGGGTTTGGAGTGCTAGAAAACGGGGGTACTTCCGTAAACGCGGTGAAAGCAGCAGTAGTTGTATTGGAGGATAACCCGTTATTTAATGCGGGCAAAGGCTCGGTGTTTACCAAAAAAGGATTGAATGAAATGGATGCAGCCATCATGGAAGGAAATTTACTAAATGCAGGTGCAATTGCCGGGGTAAGAAATATTCGAAACCCAGTAGAACTTGCTGAGGAAGTGATGCTGCACAGTGGACATGTTTTTTTGAGCGGAAAAGGGGCTAACGATTTTGCAATAAAGCAAGGCATTAAATTA
>JBDSPQ010000145.1:0-2874 GCA_039930305.1 Ginsengibacter sp.
ATCGTCTCAATCTAACAGCACTGGGCAATTCTGTTGCCACTCCCCCAGCTGGTATATCTGCTCCGGTTATTGAGGCACGCACCATGGCCGAACTAGATATGCTCGGAACGGAAATAATAAAGGGTAAGATTGTTTTTTTTAATTTCAGAATGAACCGAACGTATATTGAAACGTTCAAAGCGTATGGGGAAAGCGGTATATCCAGGGTTCACGGACCGGCAAACGCCGCTAAATATGGCGCAGTAGGAGCTATTGTCCGTTCCCTGGCGATCAACTTGAATGCTTATCCCCATACCGGCGTTACGGTTTACAATGATTCTTTTCCAAAGATTCCTGCTGTTGCAATAAGTACTAACGATGCAGAATACCTGAGTCACGAACTTTCAAAACGATCCGTAAAAAACGCCTGGTTCAAGACTAATTGCAAGATGCTGCCTGATAAAAAGGCCTATAATGTAATAGGCGAAATAAAAGGATCCCAATTTCCTGAAGAAATAATAACGGTTGGCGGACACCTTGATAGCTGGGATCTTGCGGAAGGCGCGAATGATGATGGTTCGGGAGTGGTGCAAAGTATAGAAGTGTTACGCACTTTGAAATCGCTTAAGGTGACGCCAAAGCGGACAATCAGAATTGTGCTTTTTGCAAATGAAGAAAATGGAGGCAAAGGGGCAGACGCCTACTATGAAACGGCAAAGGCAAAAAACGAGAAACACCTGTTTGCACTCGAAAGTGATGCAGGGGGCTTTACGCCCAGAGGATTTAGCCTCGAAATGGATGAGGAAAAGAGAATGAAGATCATGCGATGGAAAGATCTTTTTTATCCGTATGGTGTTTATCAATTCATCGAGGGTGGTAGCGGATCAGACATAAGTCCTCTGAAAAAACTTGGAACTTCATTGGCCGGTTTATTGCCGGACAGCCAGCGGTATTTTGATATCCATCATGCATCTACTGATGTATTAGAAAATGTAAGTGAGCGGGAATTAATCCTGGGCGCAGCAAACATGGCTGTGCTGGTCTACCTCGTAAGTGAGTATGGCCTGTAATAACAATTTACTATGGAGATACTTCAAGATGCCTGGTCGTCTAAATTTACTTCTTCATTCTTGTAATGGGGTTCATTTAATTCCACTACTCTTGTCGTTTGCTTTTTTCTGACATTCATATTCAGTAGTTCCACTACAAACGAAAACGCCATTCCAAAATAAATGTAATTTTTCAGGTTTAGGTCTTCCGCTTTTTCGGATGCCCAACCTTCAATAACAAGGCTCAAGCCAATCATTACCAAAAATGACAATGCCAGCATCTTGAGGGTTGGATGCTTATGAATAAAACCTGCAATTTTTGGACTAAAAGCAAACATAATGATCATGGCAATGATTACCGCTGCTATCATTATTTCCACATATTTAGCCGTACCTCCTGCGGTGATGATGCTGTCAAACGAAAAAACCATATCCACAAGAATTATCTGAAACATAGCCTGGGTAAAACTGAACTTTTTCGGCCGCAATTCCTGTTTATCGAGATCGTCGCCTTCGAGCTTCTGGTGAATTTCGTGCACCGACTTATAGATCAGAAAAAGCCCCCCAATAATCATTACAATACTAGCCAGATCAAAACCTTTTCCCAGTATGGTGAAGAGTGCATTGCCCTTTTGTAAAAGCAGCCAACCCAGAGCCATAAGCAAGAGACTTCTTACTATTATGCCTGACACCACCCAAAACAGCCTTGCTTTTTTATGCAGGGCTTCGGGCAACCTGTTTATAATGATGCTTACAAATATTACATTATCAATTCCTAAAACAATTTCCAGTAATACAAGTATGAAAAAACTAATGATACTTTCTGTAGTAAATAGATGACTCATTTAAATAAATTTCATTTTATGAATTCTCAATTAGTCCTGAGCAGATTTTTTTTACAATAGACGGACCTTCATAAATAAAACCCGTCCACACCTGCACCAGTGAAGCTCCTGCTTGCAGCTTCTCTGATGCATCGGTTCCCGTAAATATACCTCCGGATGAAATAATCGGAATTTTTCCTTTCGTTTTTTCATGAATATACTTCGTTATTTTGGTCGATCTTTTTGCCAACGGTTTGCCGCTCAGGCCTCCAGCTCCCTTTTTGTTGATTTCTGTTAGTGATGTTGTGAGCTCGTCTCTTGCAATGGTAGTATTACTTACTACCAAACCATCCAGCCCGGACGACATTGCCACTTGGATAATTTCATCAAGCGCATCGACTGACAGATCAGGAGAGATTTTGAGAAGTAATGGCCTGGGATTTTTTCTTGAGGCATTAATTTCTTTAAGATGCGAAATGATAATTTCTAAAGAATATTTTTGTTGAAGGTCACGCAAACCTGGTGTGTTGGGTGAGCTGACATTAATAACAAAATAATCCACGTAATCATGTAATGCAATGAAGCACTGTTGATAATCTTGCCATGCTTCTTCGTTTGGAGTATTTTTGTTTTTACCGATGTTGCCACCAACAATATAGTTTTCACCCTTGACTACATTGGCTTCCCTGAAATGCTTTAGCCTGGAAGCTATCACTTCAACACCATCATTGTTAAATCCCATTCTGTTTATGAGTGCTTGGTCTTTTTGCAAGCGAAAAAGTCTTGGTTCCGGATTCCCTTCCTGGGGCAAGGGTGTTACTGTCCCAATCTCAATATAGCCAAATCCAAGTGCAAATAATTCAGTGAGGTATTTTGCATTTTTGTCGAACCCCGCAGCAAGACCCACCGGGTTTGGGAAATGTAATCCAAACACATTTATTACGGATACGCCTGACCGTGGGGCAAATGCTTTTTTCACAATATTTTTAAGGAGAGAGACTTTACATATAACGTGTAAAATG
>JBDSPQ010000146.1:0-2705 GCA_039930305.1 Ginsengibacter sp.
CGATGACCGTATTGAATTTGCAAAAAAGCTGGGCATGACACAAATGATTTGCTCTACATTTTGGTTACCAAAAGAAGCTAAACTAGATGACTATTTTGTTGCTGCCGATAAATTAAATACAGCCGCAGAAAAAATAAAAAACGCCGGTATGCAGGCCGGTTTTCACAATCATGAGTTTGAATTTGCAATGCTGGATGGTCAATTAATCTATGACGCATTAATGGCCCGTTTTGACCCTAATCTTGTTAAGATGCAATTCCAGACAGAGGTGATTAACCTTGGATATAAGGCATCAGATTATTTTAATAAATACCCAGGCAGGTTTATTTCAGCGCACTTATCAGACTGGACTTCTGATAAAAAAGAAGTGCCTGTTGGGCAAGGCATGATTGACTGGAAAGAGTTTTTTGCCGCTGCAAAAACCGGCGGTGTGAAAAACTATTTTGTAGAGATGAAGCTGGAGACATTTAAGGAAAGTGCTGATTATATTAAGGCTATGGAAGTCTAATAATTTCCCTTGATACACATTTTCACTATGTCTATGCTGAAAGATCTATCTGAGCCTACGGGAAGGTTGAATTAAGCCTCGGTTTAAGCACAACACAAATGCGATGCTTAGACCATTGGGACAATAGCATCATGCCGCCTAAAAATAAGATCATGTCAAAAAAAACAGTGGTATTTATACATGGCCTTTGGATACATGCCAGTTCGTGGCAACCATGGATGCAGTTCTTCAATGAAAATGGTTTTGAAACTTTGAGTCCCGCCTGGCCTGGCGATTCTGCAACTGTTGCAGAATCGCGTGCCAACCCTAAACCTATTGCCAAACGGGGCATTGT
Organism: Ginsengibacter sp.; assembly: GCA_039930305.1. GTDB lineage: Bacteria > Bacteroidota > Bacteroidia > Chitinophagales > Chitinophagaceae > Ginsengibacter. Next base: position 843 of record JBDSPQ010000146.1, read on the forward strand.
GGAAGTAGCGAATAGCTATGCCGAAGTAATATCAACTCTTGCAGAACCGCCGATAGTTATCGGGCATTCATTTGGCGGCCTCCTGGCACAAATCATCCTGGGACGCGGTATTGCGGCTGCGGGAGTGGCCATAGATCCCGCGCCTATAAAAGGGGTATGGCAACTGCCGTTCTCAGCGCTGAAAGCTTCCCTGCCAGTTTTAGGAAATCCATTTAATTTTAAAAAGGCAGTGTCGCTTACTTATTCTCAATTCAGGTATGGTTTTGCCAATGCCATACCGGAAGAGGAAGCAAAGGAACTTTATGAAAGGTGGGCGATTCCGGCGCCAGCAAGACCGTTATTTCAGGCTGCCACAGCAACATTGAATCCATGGTCTGAAAACAGGGTGAACACTACAAATTCAAGCCGTGGACCATTGTTAATAACCGGTGGTGAAAAAGACAATATAGCTCCGCCAATACTGGGTAAGGCTTCCGCTAAAAAATATAATCCGTCGTTAGTTACAGATTTTAAATTGTTTGAAAACCGCGGGCATTCATTGATCGTTGATCATGGCTGGCGGGAAATAGCTGAATACTCGCTTGCCTGGATCAAAAAAAATGATCTTTAAGTTAATAGACTAAAAGTTCTAATAAATCCATGTTTACGTTTTTTATGTGACTTCAGAAATTTCGGCTTAAGTTTTTCTTGTAATTGTTCGCCTAATTTTAATCCATGAAAACATTTATCTCCGTCTGTATAATTTCGTTTTTTTCTTTTTTTGGTGCCTGTCAGGCTCCGGTAACACGAGTAACGCCTGAAGCCCAAAATGATACCATTTACATTTTTGGAAAAAGCTCTGGTGACGGCACTGGTAAATATTATCTCGGTAGAGAGATTGCTGTCGTAATGGGCGCCGCAGGTGCATCCTGGCTTGAGAGAGATGAACGGCAACAAGAAGAGAATACAAAATTAGCTATCGGAAAAATGAATCTGTCTCACAATTCTGTTGTGGCTGATATTGGTGCGGGAACGGGTTATTATACATTTGCGATCTCGAAGAAGGTACCTAACGGTAAAGTGTACGCGGTCGATATACAGGATGAAATGATCAGGTATTTAAATGAAAAGAAAAACACCGGCAATGTAAAAAATGTTGAAGTAATCAAAGGCACGGAAAAATCTCCAATCCTGCCCGACAATTCGATTGACCTCACCATCATGGTAGATGTGTACCACGAATTGGAATATCCGCACGAAATGCTGCAGGAGATTAAAAAAGCACTTAAACCTGAAGGAAAGGTATTATTGTTGGAATACCGCGCCGAAGACGAATCAATACCAATAAAGCCACATCATAAAATGTCAGTGGCACAAGTTAATAGGGAGATGGAAGCAAATGGATTTGAGCTTGCTTATGCCGGAGAGTTTTTGCCGATCCAACATTTTTTATTGTATCGCAAGAAAAACTAAAAGTGATATTACAATATTCTCATCCTTCAGGATTATTATAACACAAGTGCTGACTGCGACTTTGCATTCTTCGCAAGCAACATGAAACGCGATAAACAAAATTCCTGAAAATCATTTTGGGTTTGCTGTAAAAAAAGCCATGGGCTAGTTGACCCATGGCTTTTGAAGATAAAATAATCAAGACCTATTTAGACAATTGCCCCCTGGCCGCACCACCCGGGTACATCGCATTATGTACGTTTACATAGTACTCCTCCGGATGTTGAATAATGGCTTTTAGCAAGTCAGGATCGATTCCGGTAATTGTGCCACTGGAAGTGCCTGATGTTGGCGCTGTTAGGGCTATTATCACAGGTCCGGCAACGCCGGCTGGAGCACGATGAATATGGGCCGCTGCAGCTGGGTCAATAT
>JBDSPQ010000147.1:0-2807 GCA_039930305.1 Ginsengibacter sp.
GAATTAGCAATGAAAGAAGGCTCATATCTCGTCAAGCCGAATATTGGCGAGCTTAGTGTTCTTGCCGGAAGAGACGAAATGGACATAATCGAGATTGAGTTGGTGGCGAAGGAAATTGTAAGCAAGGGAAAATGCGAGATCATGGTGGTTTCAATGGGAAACACAGGAGCGATGCTAATTACAAAAAATGAGGTGTATAAAGTAGCGGCGCCAATTGTGAAGAAAAAGAGTACTGTTGGTGCCGGGGATAGCATGGTTGCGGGAATTGTGCTAAGCCTTTCCCGGGGTAACAGCCTTAAGGAATCCCTGGAGTTTGGTGTGGCATGCGGAACAGCTGCCACTATGAACATGGGAACAGAGTTGTGTAAATATGAAGATGTAAAAAAGTTACTAAATCTAATCAGGGCGGTACCCTCCAACTAATCTCCGCGTAGACATTATTATAGCCCGTTTTTTTTAAGAATTTTTCCAACCTTTCCACGGGTGTGACAAAAGTCATAGCTGGTTAAAAAAAACAAGCGCATTTTTGCATTAATAATTAGCACAGAAAAATTATTGCGCATAATTAAGATTGCACAATCAAAAAAATAAATATGAAGATTGAACAGATCTATACGGGTTGCCTGGCACAGGGAGCGTATTATATAGAAAGTGACGGCGAAGCTGCGGTGATTGATCCGTTGCGTGAAGTGGATTCTTATATTGAAAAGGCGAAGCGGAATAATGCCCGCATCAAATATGTATTTGAAACGCATTTCCATGCTGACTTTGTATCCGGCCATCTTGATTTAAGTAAGAAGACGGGAGCTCCGATAGTATACGGGCCGCAGGCCAATCCGGATTTTGAGGCACATATAGCAAAAGATGGAGAGATATTTAAACTGGGGAAAATTTCTTTCAAAGTCTTGCACACGCCGGGGCATACTATAGAAAGTACTTGTTATTTGCTTGCTGACGAAAATGGTAAGGACACCGCACTGTTTTCAGGCGATACCTTATTCATCGGTGATGTTGGCCGTCCGGATCTCGCACAAAAAGCCGCACATAAGACGCAAGAGGAATTAGCCGGCACCTTATACGATTCTTTACGGGAAAAAATAATGCCGTTGGCTGATGACATTATTGTTTATCCGGCACATGGGGCAGGCAGCGCTTGTGGTAAAAACATGAGCAAAGAGACCAGTGATTCACTTGGGCACCAGAAGAAAGTGAACTACGCGCTCCGCGCTGATATGCAGAAAGATGAATTCGTAAAGGAAGTCACACATGGCCTGCTGCCACCGCCTGCTTATTTCCCTTTAAATGTGATGCTGAATAAAAAGGGTTATGAAAGTATTGACGATGTAATGGTCCGGGGCAATATCGCTCTTTCCCCGGAATCATTCGAACAAGCCGCAAATGAAACCGGCGCATTAATATTGGATACACGGGATGCACAGGTTTTTGCTGATGCTTTTATTCCCAATTCGATCAGCATAGGTATTGACGGAAGTTTCGCTCCATGGGTGGGGGCCATGATACCAGACATCAAACAACAAATATTATTGGTGACGGAAAAGGGGAGGGAGGAAGAAGTGATTAAGCGCCTCGCACGTGTAGGTTATGATTATACCATTGGATATTTAGACGGCGGAATAGAAGCATGGAAAAAGGCCGGCAAGGAAACTGATGAAATCAAATCCATCACCCCTGATGAATTAGCGGAAGTATTGAAAGAAAATAAAGACACTCCGGTGATTGACGTAAGGAAAGAAAGCGAATTTCAAATTGAGCATGTTGAGAATGCAGCAAATGCGCCTCTTGATTATATTAACGAAAGTATGCTTAAAATACAAAAGAATGAAACCAGCTATGTGCATTGCGCAAGCGGCTATCGCTCGATGGTTTTTGCCTCTACATTAAAAGCGCGGGGGTATGATAATCTTGTAAATGTGAAAGGCGGCTTAGAGGAAATTAAAAAAAATGGAAAAATAAAATTAACCAATACTGTTTCTTCGTCTGCAGGCGCTTAAGCGCTTCTGTCCAGGGACTTGTCAGCCGCACTTAGCTATTCGCCTACCTGATTGGGTTTATAATAATCAACTTTTTTGATTGAGAAGATGTCAGTGGCTTTGCTCTGCATTAAATGGAAATACGAAATGTATTTTTTTAATGCTTCAGCGGTCTTTTTTTTATCATGCCACCCCTGGTATCTTTAATGCTGCTCATGATTACAAAAGCATTCGGATCAATTTTTTCTATTTCAGTATTCAGCTTGGCCACTTCCAGTCTTGTGATAACGGTATAGATAATTTTTATTTCACCTTCAGTATGGCCTGATCTTCCATACCCTTTTTCACCCAGATACGTCGTAACGCCACGACCCATATTATCAATAATCATTTTTCTAATGTTCTCTGCTTTTATCGAAATAATGGTAACACCTGTATATTCTTCAATCCCCTCAATAATGAAATCTACCGTTTTTGAAGCAGATAGGTAAGTTAGTATTGAGTATAAGGCTACTTCGATAGATAGTACATAGGCTGCCACGGAGAAAATGATAATATTTATTATAAGAATAATGTCACCAATAGACAAACCCATTCGTCGGCTGAGTCCAATTGCCAGAACCTCCGTTCCATCAATCACCGCGCCGCCTCTCACAGCCAGGCCTATCCCAAGACCCAAAAAGAAACCTCCAAAAATTGCAATTAGCAATTTATCCTGCGTTATCTGCGGGTAGGGGATTATGGCGACGGCAAGAGAGAGTGCAATTATTGCGATTGCAGTTTTAAGTGCAAAGGGTCTGCTGATAATTCTGTAAG
>JBDSPQ010000148.1:0-10446 GCA_039930305.1 Ginsengibacter sp.
TCAAATATTCGTATGCTATCCACTTCATTTCCGAACAGCTCGATCCTGTAAGGCTTTTCATTACCAAAAGAATAAATATCCAGGATACCGCCGCGCACGGCAAACTGCCCTGGCTCATAAACAAAATCGCTGCGGTTGAAACCATAATTTACCAGGCGTGATAGCAGTTGCTCCAGATCGATATCTGATCCGGTCTTAAATGAAATGATATTTTCCCGGAGTGTTTTAGATAAAATCACCTTCTCAAAAACCGCTTCGGGATAAGTTATTATTATTTTGCGGTTGCCTCCGTTACTTAGCCGTGTGAGCGCTTCTGTGCGCAGCATTACATGGCTGCTGTTTAGTAAGCTGAAGTTTTTTTTGATTTTAAATGAAGACGGAAAATAAAAAAGGTCCAGCGCTTTGGAAATATTTTCCAGGCTGTTATGAAAGTACGCAGCCTCCTCGGCATCGCGCAATATCACGAGGTGATTAAGCTGGGAAGTGATTGAATGATTGAAAACAGCAGAAAGTATAAACTGAGAGGCACTGCCGGTAAGCCCGGATAGATGTATGCGCTGTGGTCTAGACAATACGATCTTATCCGCAATTGAAAAAATGCGGGGATCTGCACCATACTTATTCATCAACACATCAAGATTCATTCATCGGCTTTTCATCAGCGGTGCAAAGGTAGCGCTTGATTTTAAAAAACTGTTTGCGTTCACAGAGAAACCTATCCCGGCTTATCCTTAAAGTTTTATGAATTGTTTCACCAGACATTTGTATTTTCCCATAAATTTATCGGTATGGCTTTACTACCCTGGCAAACGGGCACCGTTATACGAATAGAGGATGAAACCTACAATACCAGGCGTTTCTTTATCCAGGTGAATGACATCGATAATTTTGACTTCAAGCCGGGCCAGTTCGTAACATTGGATCTGCCTATTCATGAGCAGAAAAACAAAAGATGGCGCAGCTATTCTATCGCAAGCTGGCCCGACGGTACTAATGTTTACGAATTGCTGATTGTATTGCTGGAGGGCGGCGCGGGTACTACTTATCTATTTAATGAAGTTAAAATCGGCACGAAGCTTACCTTTCGCGGCGCATTAGGATTATTTACTTTGCCGGAAAATATAGAAAAAGACCTCTTTTTCATTTGCACCGGTACCGGTATAGCGCCATTCAGGAGCATGCTTCACTGGATGTACCTGCACAACACTCCGCATGAAAATCTTTACCTGGTTTTTGGTTGCCGCACTCAAAAAGATCTCTTATACCACCAGGAAATGAAAGATCTGGAAAGTAAAATTGAAAAGTTTACGTATATGCCTACCCTAAGTCGCGAAGGTTGGGACGGACATAAAGGGTACGTCCATAGCCTCTATGAAGAAATCTGCAAAAAAAATAATGAGGCTTGTGACGATATATTAAACTTGAAACCTGCTTCTTTTTATTTATGCGGCTGGAAAGCGATGATCGATGATGCCCGCAAAAAAATTACTGATCTCGGTTATGATAGAAAATCAGTACACTTGGAACTTTATGGATAATGAAACAAAAAGACGACCATGGACGAAAGATTTCTTTTACAAAAGCCTGTTCGTTTCCAGATTTCTAACGACTTATAGGGAAACCCATTGATATTCTTATTGTACGGTACTTATTTTTATCGTCCACGTAATTATTACTTTCTGTCGAATTGATTTTAGTAAGTCCCAAAGCATAATTTACTCTTACCAATACTTTCCCCAGGTCAATGCCGCCCCCCGCATTTAAGCCAAAATCAAAACGCTTTAATTTGTCGTATGAGGCATCATCCTGCTTCGATGTAAAAGGATCATCGTTACTAAATTTTATAGGTCCTTTGCTGGCGGAGGTCACTCCAAGTATCCTGGATTCGGATTTTGAATTACCCGCAATTCCTATGGCTGCATAAGGCCCGCCGTGAAAGAAAAGGTTTGTGTTTTTCTCAAGAGGAATCCGCAAAACAAGGTTCAATGGAATTTCGAGATAAATAGGATTGAAAGTTGATTTTACATAATTATCATCTGTTGCATTTGTAAAATAACTTTCAGCCTTAGAACCCCGGCCATCGACGAGCAGCCCACTTTCTAAATCAATGGTCTTACTCAAGTCAAACCTTCCGAGAATCCCTGCATTGAAAGTTGTAAGTATATTATTTTTTTCCGTTTGGCCGGAAGTTGTACTAGTAATATTAGAGAGATTAAGGCCACCCTGTATATACGTTTGCGAAAATACAGAAGGGAAAATTGCTATAATAATAGCGAGGGTCATTAATGTTTTCATTGGGTTTTTCAAGGTTTAGGTAAAGCCATTTGCATGGCCAGGTTTACAAAAGTGTTTGGAACACTTTCTCCTGTACAATAACGGGATATTTTTTCTTTAATTGTTCGATCCATTTTTTCTCGAGGAATATTTGGTAGTCGTTAACCACCATACCCCGTGCTTCATCGAAACTGCGCGGCTGCTCCTGAGGGTATAAAGAAATAATATTGGCAAATGTAGTGGTGCCATCGCCCTGATTTATAACAGGCGCCGTTATCAATCCTTTTGTAAAATTGGTTCGTTCAACCACAGGAATCTGGCTCAACTCATACCTGCCTGAATCTGCCTGCACCTGGGCAGAATTGTCAGAAACGATCTCTCTCCAGGAGTCGCCTTTATTAATGCTGTCTATCACCTGGTTCGCAATTGTAGAATTTACACACGAAAATAGGATGGCATCTGCGCTTGTTTCCCATTTATATTTGTCCTTATGTTGGTCATAAAAATATTTTAACCCGATGCTATCCGAATTTGCTTTTGACCAAACATTTTTATCCATAATTTCAAAAAGCATATTTCCCTCTCTGAATTCTATCATTTGCTGTCTGAAGGCGGGGCTGAATTGTTCCAGTCTTTTTCTATAGTTCTCGGTAGCTGCGATATTGATGTAGTCATTTAAAAGAAGTGCATACTTATGTTCAACCGTATTTTGTGAATTTTCATTTAATCTTTGCAGATATTGCAACCAGTCGCCTACCGATACGTTGGCGTTATTGAAACTAAACAAAATGCTTTTGTTATTTAGATTGCCTGCCGTGATGCTCTTGTTAGAAATTAAAGACGAATCAGTAAGGCGCCACAGATTGTCATAGTTAATCGCTGGATTTTTCTTAAATCCTGTTTTTGACAGAATCTCTTTCAAAAATTTTGTTTTGGCCGTTTCTATCCTTGCATCATTCTGAACTTCCTGCTTAAGAACTGACAAGTACACCTCATTATCATTATTTTCCGGTATCGAAAATTTAGAAATTCTTTTTAAAATATGATACCCATACTCCGTTTGAAATGGCTCAGCTATTTCTCCGTCAGTTTTTAAGGAAAAGGCCTCCGTCTCGAACGTTCCATCATACTTTCCGATCCCAAACTCAGGCATTTCGCCTCCGTTCATGAACGTCATTCGATCATTGCTGTATTGCCTCGCCATTTCACCAAAATCGGCGCCACCCTTTATGGCCTTGAATACTGAGTCTGCTATTTTTTTTGCCTGATCCCGCAGTGTGTTATTTCCGGCCGGGAAAGAAAATAAGATTTGGGCAACTTTTATTTTACCTGCAGCAGGCCGTTCACTTGTGTTTTTAAAAACATGCCAGCCATTGCCCGACCGATATGGCTTACTTACTTCGCCGGGTTTTAAACGGTAGATAATATTTTCAAATTCGTAAGGAAGTGTAAAAGTTGTGATATAGCCAATATCGCTCCCTTTTACCGGAGCAATTTCCTTTTTTATTTCACCGATCAGCTCATCATAATCTGTATTACCTTTTTTTAGTTCATCATAGGTTTCATTGATTGCCCTTAGCAATTTCAAAGTGTCCGCAGGTATCATCTTATTATCGATCCGGACAAAAAAATGTAACGCATGGATATCTTTCTGACTTCTCTGGAAAGCTTCTGTCACCAAGGCCTCTGTTTGTTTATCATCCTTCAGGTAACCCTCCTCTATTTGCGTACGGAAATTTTCAAGGTCGCTCTGCAAGCTAGCCAGCGTATCCATTTTCGCATCCTTTGCTGCCTGCACCTTTAATTTGTAATTGATATAAAGACCGAGGTACTCACGTAAAGCTTTTTCATTATCACTTTCAATTGTTTTGTTTTTATTATACGCTCTCAGAAATTCATCCTTGGTCACAGCATTTTTTCCATAAGTAAATAAGGTTTGCGAATAGGAACATTTTAGACAAATGAAAAAGACGATGAATAATGAAAATTGTTTCATCAGAAGATTATTTATGTGAAGATGGGATAATCAATTCGGGAATAGTGGAACTGTGAGAAGATGTGTGTTGAATGACATGTTCTGCTAAATCTTTACAGGAAAAATATACATTAAATATGATCCATTTACTTTTTACCTGTCTCAGTGCCAGAAACGGAGGTTTTCATTTTGAGAAGATCGTCCATTTGTTCGATACTGAGTTTTTTGGCAATAATACGTTTCTCTTTGTCAAGCAAGTATAGTGTAGGGGTCTGCGTTATATCGTACAATTGTTTATATGATGGCTTTTTACTGTCCTCTTCTGTCTTTTTTTGCTCCCCGGTTTGATAAACATTTGACCAGGATTGCAAATTATTTTTATTGATAAACTCTTTCCACTTTTCTACTTCTTTAGGTTCAGATAACACTGCATAAATCTTTACGCCTAAATTTTTCCATTTCGCCTGATAAAAAGAATCGAGACGAGGCACTTCATGCTGGCAATGGCTGCAAGTAGGATCCCAAAAACAAACAATTGTGTATTCTGCTGGCAAATCATAAAGTGCCTTCGCTTTTCCTGACGTATCGACCATTTGCAGGTTGGCCGCCTGTTTTCCAATCAGGTTGGCCATTAACATGTAAGCCCTGTTAGAAATCGCGGTCATCTGTTTTTCATTTAGCCAGGATGAGATTCCCTGCGAATGATATTTCTCGAAGAGGTGCACAAATACGGCATCCTGTCCCATATATTTGGGATTGATGTATTCGTCAGTCATCCAATTTAAAATAAACTTGTACATGTCGGTTGAACTCCTGGCACGTAATAAAATATAATCAGCCGCTTTAATGATCGAATCAGGAACCGGCGGTAACACTTCCCTGAAATATTTTTCAAACCTTGGTAGAAAAAAAGGCGTGCGAATAATACTAGCGTCCGTGAAATCTATACCATCCCAATAATGTTTTTTATAAAACTGGTAGTTGTCCATTGAATCCTGGTGACTCACTGCCACAGTAGTCGGAACCTGCGGTTCTTGCATGCTTTTCAAAAGAACAGCAAGCATAGACTCGGGATGTTCCTTAACGATGGTTTCCCGATAGTCAGTCAATTCTTTATTCAAACTGAAATAATTTTTTTCATGCAGCGCACTGTCGCTGGCATTCGCAGATCGCTTGTATGCCTCCATCTCCCTTTGCAAGCCTCCCGCCTTTGATGCCACAAACTTTTGGTATTCCTGGAAGAGCTTATTTTGCGGAGCGCCGGTAATTACTGTATTATCAAGCAGGTTGTTAGTATCAGCGGTAATAGAGATATCATTGTCTTCAGCTACCAAAAAATCAAACAACTTGCTTTTGCCGGGAAATACAATTGAATAAATTCCTGGCTGGAGGTTTTCATTTTTTTTAAAAACAGCAATTCCTTTAGCATTCACTACAGCCGAATCTTCTATGTTAATATTCTTTCCATAATAATAGGTAAGATAGGCGATGCCTTCAGTGAAGTTTGGCGTCTGCAAAGAAACTTTATAGCCCTGGGCAGGCAGATATGCATTTGCAAACAGGAATAAAAATAGCGTTAGAAGTATCTTCATCGAAAGAGTGTTGGCCACAAAAATATTCAAATTGAGCACATTTCGCAGTAGTGCTTGAATACTTAACATTTTGTGATGGAGTATATTGTGGCTCTGAAATGATTATATACAAACGCAAATGCCACAACGGCTATTTTTACACTTTTAAGTTTAAATGAAAAAAAAGAAATTTATACTTAAAGACCTGCCTGTAACAGGTTATGCTGCCGAAGGAAAAGCTTTAGGAAAGCTGGATGGTAAAGTAATCTTCGTGGAAGGAGCCGTACCAGGCGACGTAGCCGATATATTGGTTACGAAAAACAAAAAGGACTGGGCCGAGGGAAAAGCAATATTAATTAAAGAGCCAAGCAAGGAAAGGGTGAAACCATTTTGCATTCATTTTGGGGTATGTGGTGGTTGTAAATGGCAAATGCTGCCTTATCATAAGCAGCTTGAATACAAACAGCAAGAGGCTGCGGATGCTTTTAAAAGAATAGGGAGACTTACCGGAGTACCTATGCTTCCTATACTGGGCTCTGAAAAAACAATACATTACAGGAACAAGCTGGAATTTACTTTCAGCAATAAAAAGTTTTTAACGCCAGCACAATTTGAAGAGCTGGGTAAGGATGATTGGCCCGGCGGGGCGCTGGGTTATCATGTACCGAGACTTTATGACAAAATAATTGACATTTATGAGTGCTGGCTCATGGATGCCGTAAACAACTCTATACGAAATAGCTTGCGTGATTTCGCTTATGAAAATAATTACAGCTTTTACAACATAAAAAACCACACGGGTTGGCTCAGGAATATAATTATCCGCAATTGCGAAACGGGCGAGCTGATGGTAAATCTCGTATTCGGGTATGATGATGAAATAGAAAGAAAAAAAATTTGTGATTATTTACTGCAACAAATTCCTTCCATTACCACCCTGGTCTATACCATAAATCCGAAATGGAATGACAGCCTGAACGACCTGGAACCGCGGACCGTTTTCGGAAAAGGACACGTAATGGAAAAGCTGGGAGATTTCAGTTTCAAGATATCTCCTAAATCTTTTTTTCAAACCAACACCAAACAGGCAGAAAGATTATATACTGTTGTAAGAGATTTTGCAACGCTCACCGGAAAGGAAATTATATATGACCTTTATTGTGGTACGGGGAGCATAGGAATTTTCCTGAGTTCAAATGCCCGTAAGATAATAGGTGTTGACGTAATTGAAGATGGAATAAATGATGCGATAGAAAATGCTGCATTAAATAATGTGGATCATACAATTTTTTTTGCCGGGGATGTTATTGACATATGTAACGATGTATTTTTTGCCCTTCATGGTCGGCCGGATGTAGTAATTGTTGATCCGCCACGGGCAGGCCTGCACGTAAAACTTATTTCCAGGCTGGTTGAAATTCGTTCTCCAAAAATTGTGTACGTAAGCTGCAATGTTGCTACGCAAGCACGCGACCTTCAATTATTTAATGAAACTTATTATGTTGAAAAGTTACAACCGGTAGATATGTTTCCGCATACACATCACATTGAATGCGTGGCGGAGCTGAGATTGAGATGAATTATTTTTAAATGAGCTGATCCTTTCGCATGAAAATCTTTTATTAGTGAAATTCTTTCTCAAACTAAACCGTTGCCGGTTCCAAAGAAAATTTTACAGATAAAAAGTAGCTGAGATGGCTGAAACAATTTCCCTAAAAAGCCTGGCTTATCCGGATTCCAGGGGTTACACCTTGAAAGAAATTGGCAAAATACAATGAAGGTTCAATAGTAGTTTTCAATAGTTTTAATTTTCCTGCTCCAAGTCTGAATGTGTTTTTTTCAAAATAGTCTCCATTCCTGTTGATAAGGTAGCCCAATGAGAAGACCGTGCTGAATGAAAAATCTTTTCGCGGATCATGATCTGTTGTACCACCCTGGCCGTACGTCAAAGTAAGAAAATCATTTCTATGAGTTTTAAGTTTACCGACAGAATCTCTGGCAAATAAAAAATGAGGTTCCCAAAATAATCCCGGCTCCCATTTGAAAGTTCTGTCACGATTGGTTAGCACCAGGATTACTCCCAAGCTAAATGACGGAACAAAATAATTTTTATAATTCTGGACATTCACGGTTATCAATCCCTCAACGAAATCTCCTGTTGCTCCTGGTGTGAAACCTTTTGGCTTGTCTGCTGATATACTTTTATCGGTTTTTAAGAAATGCGAACCCGTCCCAAGGATAAGTGGCCATTTATCATTCACATGGTCTTTAATAGTTGAAATTTTTTCGGCCAGAGCTCCATCCATATAGTCTTTTAATTCACCGATATTATTCAGATAAAATACAAGATGATAGTAGCGCGGTTTGGTAAGGCTTATTTTCTGTATCGGCTTTGAAGGACCAGGGATTATACCGATGATATTAATAGTATCCTGCACAATCTTTAACGAAGAAAGTTCGCCGTCATTCAGAAGATAACTATCGCCGTCCGGATGAAACTGCCGGAGCCTGATTTTTTTCCTGTCTTGCGCATCGCTTATATAGTCGATGCTTTTTGCCGTTAGTGGATCGGAAAGGGAATCTTTTAAAGGAGTGATGTCAGCTATAAACACTTTCAGCAATGAATCAATGTTTGCAACGAAATCAAGATCTGACATGTCCGTCAGCTCTATCTTTAGCTGGTTACCTTTGTCAAGATTAATATAGAACCTTCTGTTGATAATGATATCAGTCGGAATCTCAAAAGCTTTGTCTGCTGTACTTTTTGATTGTGCACAAAGCTCTGGAGTGATGCTCACAAAAAGCATCAATGCAATAATTAATTTTTTCATTCTACTTAGTTTGGAGAATTTTTCGATGATAAAATGGTGAACCCTGTTTTGGTGTATGCACCGGAAGGGTTTACAAAAACTTCCTGGTTGGCCAGTTTTAATTGAAAGGAATGATGCTCCGTTTTTTGCGCAGTCATTGCAGGCGGTTTGTCCGCAGGTTCACCTAATTCATTTATATGAACTACGCGTAATTTTTTCTTCCCGGGAACTAAAGCAACAGCATTTGAGTTAGTACCCAAAGGCTCTACGGCTTCCTTAATAACTACAGGTTCAACGAGTTCTTCTTTATTTTTTTTGACGGGAACATTTTCAAAAGTCAACACTTTATGATTTGCGGGAGCAATCATTTTTTCAGTATTCTCAAAAAGGTTAGCCGGCTTTTTATTTTCTGCAGCAATGGTGGTTATAAAGCCGAATGAATCTTTTTTCCCTTCGGGTAAAACATTTGTTGCCGGCGTTTGAATTGTTTGTTGCGCAGGATTACTTTTTACAATAGTGTTTCCATTTTTCTTTGAAAAAAGCAACGGGATTAGTAATGCGGTTAATAAACATGCAGCAGCAGCCCAATACCATGCAGCTTTTTTATTGCCGTGCTTTTGCTGCATGCGAATATGCAGTCTGTCCCATAGGGCATCTTTGTTGAATATTTCACCGGGTAAACTTTCTAAATCATCTAGTTTACTTTTCCAATGAAAATCCTTATTGGGATTTTCGTTTAGCATATTCTATATGATTTTGTGACAAAAATTTTTGTAATAAAGTCCTTGCTTTGCTCAACTGCGATTTAGAGGTGCCCTCCGCAATTTCCAGAAGTGAAGCGATTTCAGCGTGTGGCATTCCCTTAATTACATGCAAATTAAAAATAGTCCGATACCCAATGGGAAGCTGAATGATGAGGTTAAAAATTTCAGCCGCTGCCAGGTTATCCAGGGCCTTTTCCTGTAAGGGTATTTCTTCCACTTGGCCTTCAGTTACCATTTTGAAAACATTTTTTTTCCGCAGAAACATCAGGCATTCATTAATCATAATCCTCTTTACCCAAACGTGTAAGGCAGCATCCCCCTGGTAACTAAATGAGGATAAATTTTTAAAAACCTTAAAAAAACCATCGAGCACTAATTCTTCTGCATCTTGTTGGTTCTTTACATAGCGGCGACAAACCATCAGCATTTTATCTGCCAGGAGATCGAATAAATATTTTTGCGCTGCGGCACTCCCCGATTTAGCTTCTTTAATAAGTTCTGACGTGTTCATGTAAAATTTACTATATGGAACTGTTTTCTTAAAATAGAAATGCGTTGTCTTGCAAAATAGTTGCCTTGGCAGATAATAAATTATTCTTTTACCAACATACAAAAAAGCCGTCCCTTCTGAGGCCGGCTAAAAAATTTCCCATTATGGGAAAATCATCCTGCGCTAAGTTCCGCAATCTTGGCCCTTATTTTTCCTTCAAGTTCCTGGGAAAGTTCGGGATTGTCAACTAACAATTGCTTAACTGAATCGCGGCCCTGCCCAAGTTTGGTAGTATCGTAGCTGAACCAGCTTCCGCTTTTTTGTATTATGCCCATTTCGACCCCCATATCAATTATTTCACCCGTTTTAGATATCCCGGTTCCGAAAATGATATCAAACTCTGCAATGCGAAAGGGTGGAGCTACTTTGTTCTTAACTACTTTTACTTTTACCCTGTTGCCAATGGATTCATCGCCATCTTTTATTTGCGCCATCCGGCGGATGTCCAACCGTACCGATGCGTAAAATTTCAACGCATTACCACCCGTTGTGGTTTCAGGGT
>JBDSPQ010000149.1:0-2682 GCA_039930305.1 Ginsengibacter sp.
CGTTGTATAGGCTGACTACCTCTTTTGCATAAACATTCTGACCCTTCACATCAGTAACCAAAATTTTTGCTTCCCCCACATAGCCATTCATTGACAGATACAAGATACCGGAAGTGGGATTAGGATATACAGCAAAAAGTTTTGGGTCGTTTGTTGTCAATTTTTGAATCTCACTAAAACATACTCCGCCAGCTTTAGGAAAAATTGCCAGGCGGTACTGGTAATCTATACCGGGCTGAATCTGATCAATATATTGATAAGACGAATCGGTACTTACCGCAATATTGGCTACTTTTTTAAAAATATCGTTTCCTGTAGCTTTCTGTAACTCGTAGTGGTCAATGTTTTGTTGTTCCGTGATACTCCATGTAAGTAATGCCCCGGTATTTGCGCCTGGTGTAGCAGAAAAAACAGATTGGATTCTTAATTTATTTTGGCTGCATGGGTTCCTGCATTTGTCTGCTGAAAGCACCTGGTTATTTTGAATAAGCGATGCAGCCTCCTCATAGCCTGGCTTCTTAATGAAGCATGTTATCGGGTTTGACATGCCGGCTTCTAATGCAGCAATCTGCCGGGCTTCAGGTGTATTGGCTAAATCATAGTTTCCATTTTCAGGATCAGCAAAAATCGCCTTGAGTCCTCGCGAATCGTGTCGCAGATCAAAAAACAAGCTGTTTTTATCCTGCCCGGACTGGGCTTTCCAGTCATCAAAATTATCAATGTACTCCTTTCCATCGTAGGTGGCCGGATTAGTGACTGACCACAACATCTTATTCCCCCTAAGCAAAATATAAACATTGTTATTCCAAACATCTCCCGATGTGGCCTTGCCTTTATCTGTATTCACCGGCGCAGCTATCATAGATGCATCAGGATAAATATCACAGATAAAAATATTGCCGGTAGCATTTATTTTCCCTAAAGGAAATCCGTCGCCGTAGATAAATGCGCCGGCATCCGGAAAATAATTGATGTAATTATTGAAAAGATGTATAATCGAATTTTTGATAGTAAGGTCTGTATTCACCTGTTTGTAAATCCCGGTCGTATACACCTTTCCTGTTGTTTTAATAAAAACATTTTCCACTATCGAGTGCACCGGATTAACCTGGCTGTACCCTATTCCAAAAGTCACATCTTTGAAATATGAATTTTTTATAGATAAATATTTTGCGGTACCGTAGTTATAACCGGCCTTATAACCATCAGTATACACTTTATTCATCAACACGGTATCATTATTCCTGGTGAACATAAACTCCCCGGGTTCTTCTTTATTAGCAAACGCAACCACATTGTCCAACTCCACAGCACCAAAGTTCGTACCGTAGCTGGTATGTGCATATATCGGGGTGGGAATATCAAGAAAAATTGAATTCCTGATCGCACAGTGCCTATTGAACCCCTCAACATCATAAAAAACTACAGCAAAAGCATTGGTGTTTTTAGACCCTGGCAAAAACAAGGAATTGTTTATGGAACCACCTCTCAAAACAAGGTGGTGAATTGCAGCACCCGGCCCAAAAATGATCTTATTGTAAGTTGAATTATTACCACCCGGCAACATGCCAATGCCACCCCCATAGCCACGAACCCAAAGGTTCTCAAATACATTATTTTCCTGGAAGGTGCTATTTACCGCAAAGTCCCTTACGGCAACTTCATACCTGTATTTACTATTTGCATTCGGTGATGAATTATCTGAAGTGTGAATATAAACTGGCAGAGGATTTAAATCAGAATTTGCAGGGGTATAACAACTTCCTGGTATTGCTTCTACCTCAGCTAACGAACGTACTAACTGCAGTGGCTTCCTGGCCGTAAAAGGTGCGACTTTTTCTAATTCTTTATCTATTTCAAAAACATACATATAACTGTAGCTCCCGATGTCATTTACACCATATCCGGAGAAGCCTTCGTATGGAACAGGTTGCATATAGATATTTGAACTGGAAGCCTCTTTACTCCAGCCCTGCGTGAAAGTTTTTGTACCGTTGAGTACCGCAAACCCTGTGGTGTTGACATCCTGCGAATAAGTCCCCACCCTGATGGGATAAGAGGTGATAAACCGCTCGTTAAATACATCATTCATTTGAAGCCCAACTTTCACGGTATGATGAGAGTCAGAGAAATTTTTCAGCATCTGCGATGTAGCGGCAAAAGTCTTTTTTGCAAGAAAAGGAGAAGTGCCCGGATAGGCGTCTTTACCATTATTGCTTAAATAATAGTCGAAGCCAGACTGCGCTTGTACTACGGAAAGAGATAGGAAAAAAAACAAAACAATGCTCCAATAAATTCTATAATTCATACCTGCAAATAGTTATGGCTACTTTTTATGCTTAACAATAAAAACTGTGGGGTGAGTTCCTCCGGATGAAGTGGATGAGGGCTAAAGATAGTTGATAATTTCATTCCTTCAAAAGAGAGCTGAATCTAAAATGAAAAGAATGTATTGCCTGGTTTAAGTTGTAAACACGTAAAAAAAATTACACTCACCGCTACACATTCCTCACGATCAAAAAGCACATATTACAGAATCACTAAAACAAACTTCTCCAATGCAATGCACGTAACTTTATAGGGGATTATCGCTCGTCTCTTTATATTGTGTAATTCATTCCGCTAAAAAATAAATGTACATTATCTGGCAAAAAGAATCGAAGACACATGCGCACCTAAACT
>JBDSPQ010000150.1:0-3216 GCA_039930305.1 Ginsengibacter sp.
AAAATATATGGCAATTGAAATGACCACCAGAATAAGGCCGAGAATAATGCCCTTTGTTGTGGTGCTGGTAACTTGTTGTTCCATTATAAAAAATTTATTGATGAGAATGCTCCAACGCCGGTAAAAACACTTTCTCTCCATTGATAATCCCAATTACCCGTCCCTTCAATGTTTTACCAATAAATGCGTTATTGCTGCTTTTAGAAAAAATATCCTGCTTTTGTAAAATATATTTCTCATTAACTGTAAAAAGGGTAAGATTTGCCGGCTCATTTTTGGTGATTGTCCCCGTAGGAAGGTTGAAGATTCTCCTTATATTTTCCGTTTGCATTTTCACAAATTCATGTGGTGTGATGCCAGAGATCATAGCGGCACCGTACACGCTTTCCAGGCCTTCCATTCCATCTTTTGCGTACTCAAACTCGCATATTTTATGATCCCAGTCTTGTGGCTGGTGGTGTGATGCAATGAAATCGATAATGCCTGATTTGATGCCTTCCCTTAAGGCTTCCCTGTCCGCCGGCGTACGTAACGGCGGGTTCACTTTAAGATTGGTCTCGTAGGAATAAAGATCTTCGTCGCTGAAGAACAAATGATAGGGGGTAACGGAGCAGCTTACACGAATATTTTCTTTTTTTGCTGCGGCAATAAGTTCGACAGATTTTTTTGTTGATATACCGGTTAAATGAATTTTGCCCCCCGTGTATTTTGACAATTCAATATCTCTCGCTACAAGTAATTCTTCAGCCAGCGCCGGTTTGCCCTGCAGGCCAAGCCGTGTCGAAACAACGCCCTCATTCATCGGGCCACCGGGAGCCAGGCTTTTATCATCCGGTAATTGAATAATTGTTGCATCTATCGCCAGTAAATATTGCAAGGCTTTGTGCAACATGCCGGTAGACTGGACCGGGTGCAAACCATCTGAAAAAGCAATAGCACCAGATTGGAACATATCATACATCTCCGCCAATTCAGTACCCTTACATCCTTTTGTGATCGCCGCAACAGGACTTATGGCGGCCGGGAGCGTATGGCTTTTTTGAATAATGTAATCCACCTGGCTTTTGGTATCCACAGGTGGTTTGGTATCAGGCATTACCATCACTCTTGTAAAGCCGCCTGCGGCGGCTGCGATGGCGCCCGTTTCAAGCGTCTCCTTGTATTCTTGCCCCGGATCACAGAAGTTTGCGAAACAATCCATCCAGCCTGGGGACACATGCAAGTCATCGCATTCCACTACCTGGTCAGCCGTGGTATCAACTGCATTACTAATCTCTGTTATAAATCCGTTTTCTATTAAAATATTGCTGATTTGCCCATTGAGAGAGGAAGAAGGCGAAAGAATTTTGGCTTTTTTAATTAAAACCTTCATGAGGTTTAGAGAAAAATTTGGTTGCGCTAAGATAGGGCGATTTAATTATATAATTTTTTTATTACAATTGTTGCTTCGGTCCAACTCTCAAATTTTATGATTAAAAAAGAAGATCTACAATTCACTTAGCGTCTTCGGTTGCGGGACAACATTTTTAACGTGAGGCAGACTTTTCAGGTAGGCAAAGATAGCTTTGATATCCTCGTCGTGAAGGTGACTGAAGTTCTGCCAGGGCATCGGTGGTAATAAGTCACGGCTCTTTTCCAACCCTTTGGCTTTCCCCTGCGTCATCGCTATCTTGAATTGCTCCTCAGTCCAGTTTCCCAGCCCGGTGGTAGAATCGCCGGTAAGATTAGCTGAAAATGAAGCCCCCCATGGGCCTACGGCTGCTGTAAGATCGCCGTCGAACAAAACCCATCCATTTTTCACTACGTCAGGGTTTATTTTTGCCAAGGCCCGCTGTGCCGGGTAGCCTGATAGTCTATGTGCCATGTCCAGTTCCGGACCTTGAGGTGTCATATTTTTTGGGGAGTGACAATCATCGCAACCCATTATAGAAACAAGGTACTCACCGCGGGATGTCAAAAGAGAATCATCGTTAGTTGCGGTTAAAGTTTCTGAATTTCCCTCATTATTTTTACATGCTTGTAGGCTAAGCAAAGCGATGGCTACCATTGCGAACCATTGAAAGCTGGTTTTATTCATTTATCAAAAATTAATAGTTTCAAAAAATAATTTCAAAACAAAATAAAACATTATTTATAAAATTCAAAAAAAGAAACAAAATGTAAATAAGTTAAAGCAGTAACTCTAATTGCGTTATCGAAAAAGCGGCCTTGGCGATGTGGTAGATATTTACAGAGAGGGAAGAAAAATAAAACAAACAAAAAGTCTTAGTTAATCGCGTTCGTTTATTGCAATTACCCTGGTAGTTGGATCATCATTACTAAAAACGGACAAAAGTTTGCCAATTTCTTCGACCCTGACCTTATTCAAAAAATAATGGACGAATTTCCCATTCTTTAGATGAAAGATAATTTTTGCGCGGCGAAGTATTGCCAGGTGCTGGGAAATGACAGGTTGCTCGATCTGCATAAATGTCATTAGGTCTGTTACTGTCTTATTGGGATTTTTTGCGAGGTAATCGAAAATTGCCTGCCTTGTTGGATGATTCAGGGCGCGGATAATAAATGCTGCCTTTTTTAACTGGAACAGGTCAAAAATTTCTTCCTGTGGTACCGCGCCGACCCCGTCTTTCATAGCCTGTATTTTGATAAAGATATTTTAATAAAAACTAATGTTTGAACTAATTAAATATATTATACAAAATATTTTTATTTGATCTATTGAAGGTCAGGTAGATTACATACTTAAATCCCTTAATACTTTAAGAATGCTCTATCGACAAGGTCATATGGATCGTCAGCTGCGATGAATAAATACCTGACTAACATTTATTCCGATATTGTGTTTCTAATAATCACTTTTTGCAGGAGTACTTGCTTTAGATTTATCATTGCCGCTCCCAGATTTTGTTGCTTTATTGCCGGGCATTACAGCTTTCGGTTGGCCATTTGCTGAATCTTTGGCTGCCGGACGCTTTTCTGGCACATCTTTTTTAAACTCGTCAGCAAGGTTTGTGGGGCCTACCGGTTTTTTATCGGGAACCGCTTTTTCATCATTTTTTCCAGCACCAAATTCAGATTCTACTGGTATGTTTTGTTCGGTGTAGTCTCCTGCATCACCATTACCAACGTCTTCAGTAAACTCGTTTCCTTCTCCCTGTTTAACAATGTTAGAAAAATTTTGATCTGCGTATATAGGATCATTATTCAATTCAGCGG
>JBDSPQ010000151.1:0-5264 GCA_039930305.1 Ginsengibacter sp.
CTTCTATAAATGAGTTGACTTGGTTTGCGAATTGAAATTCTTCTCCGAACAGGAAGACATGCCGCATTGGTATTATATAGATTGGTAGCTGGGACAGTTCGGTCGCATATTTGGCCAGACGAACGCCGTCTTTTTCTGTGGTAAGGATGATTTTATTTTCGGAGTTGATTTGGGAAAACCGGTTTTTTATCTCCTGCAGGTCATCTATGGCGAAAATATGGTGGTCTTTGAAATGAACGACCTCATATGATGTTGCGTAGGTTGTTAAGGCTTCCTGTAATGGTTTCGGATTGGCAATACCGCAAACCAATAAAATATCTGTCTGTGGCTCGAGGAATCTCATTTCCTTAGTGAATAAATGATAAGGGCTGTCGTAGGAGATTTTTGTGAAATATACTTTTTGATGTTCTGCCGGATCTATTTCATCTATCACTGATTTCCTTTCTTCTTCGCTGAGGTGGCCGGGACATTTCGTAACGATAATGATGTCTGCGCGCTGGCCGCTGCTTTTCACATCACGGAGGTCGCCGGCAGGTAATATAAAATCTCTTGTATATAGATTATGGAAGTCGGTCAATAGAATATTTATCCCGGCATTTATCTCGCGGTGCTGGAAGGCATCATCAAGGATGATTACTTCTATGTTAGGTTTCGCATGCAGCAATTGCGGGATCCCGACTACCCTTTCCTCCGCTACAGCAACCGTCACTTCTGGAAACTTTTTATGCAATTGCATCGGCTCGTCGCCGATATCAATTGGTGTACTGTTTGCTTCGGCAATCGCAAATCCTTTTGTTTTTCTTTTATAACCCCGGCTAAGTGTCGCCAGCTGGTATTTTTTTTCTAAAAGCCTTATGAGGTATTCGGTCATAGGAGTTTTGCCGGTGCCCCCTACAGCCAGGTTGCCGACACAAATGACTGGAAAATTAAAGGTGGCCGATTTAATTATCTTTTTATCATACAGCCTGTTGCGCAGCCAAATAATAAAGCCCCACACGACGGACAAAGGAAATAATATGTAACGAAAACTTTTCAGCATTTGAATTTCCTGAGATCAGAAGAAATTTGTCTTTATCAATTAAAACTCATAAATATGCCCAGGTGTGATGCAATAATCTAAAGGTATATCAAATGGTTTTATATCATCAATTGACTGCTCCGCTTCAAAAAAACTCAACCCGGTTTTCAAAACCCGCCTGTCAAGCTGGGAGAGAAATTTATCATAAAAGCCTTTACCATACCCCACCCGGTGGCCATTTTCGTCAAAGGCGAGCAGAGGCACCAAGACCATATCCAAATTATGAATGGTTTCTGGCTCGCCGGTTTTGTGTTCATAAATACCGTAAATATTTTTGGCAAGAACATCCTCTTCATTTAAAACAATATGGTCCAGTTCGCGGGTAGTTTCATTTATCTTAGGCACCAGTATTTTGATACCCGGATTTCTGAATTGCAGAAATCTTATGATGGGTAAAGAATCAATTTCGCCTAGTTTTTCTGACGCGATATAGGTATGAATGATGTCTAAAAAAGGAAGGTCAAGTTTCTGAAAATTGATCAGAACCAGGTCCGTTTTTATGGCAACATCCTTTGCGGAAAGATTTTTTCTCAGTTCCCTGTACTTTGCCCGCAACTCTTTTTTAGTCATAAAAACTTTTCAATTTTCGGCAATAGATTGGCCGCAATAGTTTGTACGATTTCCCTCGTTATAAATGGCAATTCCGGAATAGATGCAATGATAGGATAACCGGTGCGATCAGCAATCTCCTCTTCGTAATCCATAAAGGTGCCGGTGAATATCCAACCGGCAACCTTTATTTTCTTTTGTTTTAAAACATAAGCAGTAAGCAAAGAGTGATTAATACTACCCAATTCATTTTTACTGACAATAACAACTTTTGCATTCATTCTCTCTATCAAATCTGCTACATATCTCTTTTTGTTTAAAGGCACGAGCAGCCCCCCGGCACCCTCAATCACCAGTCGTTTTTTTGTCAGGGGCATCTGTTTTAAGATTTGACCGATTTTAATTTTTTGGTTTTCTGCCGCCGCAGCCAGGTGAGGCGAAGCTGGCAGAGAAAGCATATAGGTCTCGGGATGTACCACGGAACAATTATTGGAAAGCAAGTCCTTTATGATGAGAGAGTCGGTGCCATTTTCGAACCCAGCCTGCACCGGCTTCCAATAGTCAGCCTTTAGTGCCTCTGTAATAATGGCTGCTACAATTGTTTTACCCACGTTGGTACCGGTACCGGTAATAAATATTGGTTTCAATTACTATCGCTATTTATAAAAATTGAGAACACCGTCGTGCCATAATTTCGTTTGGTTTTAAACATCGGGTATTGTTCGTAGTTATTTGCAGGAGTATGTTCCAGTATAAACCAACCCCCAGGCCTGAGTATCTGTTTGGAACTGATTAAAACAGGCAGATCGTTGATCTCACGCAAAGCATAAGGCGGCCCGGCGAACACGAGGTCAAACTGATTATCACAATTTTCAAGGTATCGAAATACGTCCATCATTATGGGATCACAATTATGAATCGCTAAACCATCAATAGATTTTTTAATAAAACTGAACATTTTGGGATCCTTCTCAACAATAGTAAGATCGACGGCGCCGCGCGAGGCAAGTTCATAAGTGATGGAGCCTGTACCGCCAAAGAGATCCAATGTTTTCAGGCTGCTAATGTCAAGATTGTTTTCAAGAATATTGAATAAGCCTTCTTTTGCAACATCGGTCGTAGGCCGGGTAAAAGGCATTTTTGCCGGTGGATGAATCCTTTGCCCGCCATATTTGCCAGTGATTATTCGCATACTTTTTCGACTCCAAAAAAATGACTAAAGAAATGGGAAGGATGCGTTTCCAATTCCGCTGATACCTGAACGGTGCCAGGCAAAGAGGATAAGGTGACTTTTTCGAAATATTTGTAAATTTCTTTGAAGAGTGCTGAATCTTTATCAATAAGACCGCTCAATTCTATTGACACATTAGTAAGTGCCAGTTGACGGCAGCTATTTAAAAGTATATAAGAAACATCTTCAGGAGACTTATAGGGAAAACTGTTTACCAGCAAAAGCCTGCCATCTTGTTGTGCCATCAATACTATTTTTTGCGAATAAAATATCACCGACATTTTATTTTCCTGACCCATAATATTTTTTAACAGCACAGAATATTGATGACAACTTTGAGCATTTGGAAATGCCGCCATCATTTCCTTCAAAATATCGGCAGGTACCCGGTAAGTATTATAAATTTTTTCATCGATAAGTACATCAGTCAATACGATACTATCGCTGCCAATATCACCGTGAACCGTACTAAGAATGTCTGCATTGTTTTGCGAGTTATACATTTCAAATGGAATGAGCACACTCTCAGGCATGGAGTAAATAAGGTACGTTTTGCTAAAATTTTCAGAAAGCATGTCGTGATGATCAAAAAAGGTTTTGAAAGCTATCGCATATTCAGGGCCAGCGATCACCTCACGGAACTGGTAAACACATAAGCCGTGCAATACATCGTTTCCTCCTTTTACCAAGAAGGAAAAACCTTCATCGCACACTTCGCATATTAGCGTGCTCGCTTCATAATCAATATTTGCCGACCTCGTTTCCAGTACTGGTTTCAAATGCTAAAAATTAGTTGATACAATAGCCGCAATAATAAAATATTTTTCTGGTTCCTCCTTCTATAAATATATGTTCAGCTGATAAGAAGGTTCCTATCAAAGAGCGTAAAATGGGCTGAAGTTTTTTTCATTAGCTTTGCCACCCAAATTTGAAATAATGAAGAATAGAACTTTTACGATGATAAAACCTGATGCTACCGAAAAAGGACATACAGGCGCAATACTTCAAAAAATAAATGATGCCGGGTTCCGGATAGCCGCAATGAAGATGCTGCATCTGTCTTCAGCGAAGGCAGGTGAATTTTATGCCGTGCATAAGGAGCGCCCTTTTTATGGTGAATTGGTGGAATTCATGAGTCGCGGTCCGATCACGGCGTTCATACTGGAAAAAGATAATGCAGTGGAAGATTTCAGAAATCTGATTGGCGCCACCAACCCGGCCCAGGCTGAAGAAGGTACGATAAGAAAACTATTCGCCGCTTCTATAGGAGAGAACGCTATACATGGAAGCGATAGTGATGAAAATGCCGCAATAGAAGGAGATTTTTTCTTCAGCAAGCTGGAACAATTTTAAAACCATATTCCACGGAATATATCAAATAAATAAAGTCGGTAGTTATCGTCTTTATTTATTTACTAGTGGCTCTACCCAATATCCTTCCTTTCTAAGCAGCGAGATCAGGCCGTTTTCGCCGGTGAGGTGGCCGGTGCCCACTGCCACGAAGACACTTTCCGTCTTCATCACTTTTTTAAGAGTGTGCACCCAGCTCCTGTTCCTTTTATTAATTAGCAGTTCCTGGTATTCTTCCGAACCGAATTCACTTTTACCAACCATACTTTCAATAGAGTCCATATCCTGACTTTTATACATTCGCAGCATTTCATTGAATTCTTCCTGGTAAAACGCCACGCTGTCAATATTTTTTAGCAATTCCTTCGCTTGCCACTCGTAAGGAATACTGTCAAATATCGACGCCTGCAATTGAATGGTTTCCAGTCCCAGGATTTCCTTATTGTTTTGCTTTGCTACTTTTACAAGCTCTTCTTCAATACTTCCCATCTGCTTACAGGCAAGCATGCGGGGATAAAGTAAAGCAACTAAAAAATAAGGTTTGGCTTTTTGAAACATCATGATAGGAACGTGCAGGGTATCTTCAAAAAAAGTCCGGACTTTGGCATATTCCTCTTCTGTATAAAGATCCCGGAGATTCCTGCCATCTATCATATTCATATACAACATACCGCCTAATAAAGTGGAGGGATCATCCATATCCAGTTCCATGTAAACATTGTCAGCAACTCTTATTGCGTCTTTCAACTGGCCACTAATTTGTATATCGTTCTTACATAACAAATGAAAAGTTCCAAACAAGAAGCTGGGCTTTTTTAGCTCGTTCCCACTTACCTGCCACAAGAGTGAGTTACCTGTTTTCTGTATTTTAAAATCTTCAGTCTGCTGTGCTGTGCAGGAAACAGCAGAACAGATTAGGAAAATTCCTGCAAAACAAGCATTCATAGAATATATTTTAAAAAGAATTGAGATTATTATAAACGGAATACGAATTTATATACATTAGCGTTTCCAATACTATAAGCTACTAAATATGAGAACATTATTGTTGCTGAC
>JBDSPQ010000152.1:0-2747 GCA_039930305.1 Ginsengibacter sp.
ACAACTATGGTGATCCCGAGGAAACGAAAACCATTCCCCACAAGGTAGAGACCTCTTTTTATGACATTATGAAGTCACAGCTCCTGATGCTGCACCTTGATGAAAGGCAAAAGAAAATTGCAGAACACATTATTGGAAGCATCGATGATGATGGCTACCTCCGAAGGGAAATTGCTTCCATTACTGATGACCTGGCCTTCCGGCAAAATATTGATTGCACCGATGAGGAAATTTCAGAACTGGTGAAAATGATCCAGCAATTTGATCCGCCAGGGGTTGCGGCACGTGATCTCCGGGAGTGCCTGCTACTGCAATTAAGGAGAAAAGAAGCAGAGGGGAAATCAGTAAAGACGGCAATCGATATTATTGAAAATTATTTCGAAGAATTTACTAAGAAGCATTACGAGAAAATACAACGTGGTATTGGTCTTGACGATGACGGAATCAAGGAGGTAATTAATCAGATCATTAAATTGAATCCCAAGCCAGGCGGGCAGGTGGGTGATACCAATAAATTACAGAGCTATGTAATACCGGATTTTTTTGTGTTGAATAATCATGGTAAACTTGAAGTAACCTTGAACTCAAAAAATGCTCCCGACCTCAGGATCAGTGAAGGATATCGGGATATGCTGAAAGATTATGAACGCGGTGCGAAGAAAGACAAGCGCCAAAAAGAAGCGGTATTATTTATCAAGCAAAAAATTGACTCTGCAAAATGGTTTATAGACGCCATTAAGCAACGACAACATACTTTGCTCAGCACAATGCAAACCATCATGGATTATCAGCGGGAGTTTTTCCTGACGGGTGATGATACTGACCTGCGTCCTATGATATTAAAAGATATTGCAGAAAGAACTTCCCTGGACATTTCAACAGTCAGCCGCGTTGCAAATAGCAAATTCGTGCAGACAGAATTTGGTACTTATCGCCTGAAGTTTTTCTTTAGTGAAAGCCTGGTGACAGACAGTGGCGAGGAAGTGAGCACGCGTGAAGTAAAAAAGATATTGAGCAACCTGATAGACGATGAAAATAAGCAGCATCCGCTCAGCGATGAAAAACTTACTGAACTGTTACAGGAAAAAGGCTACAACATTGCCCGACGCACTGTTGCTAAATACCGAGAGCAATTAAATATTCCTGTGGCAAGACTTAGAAAAGAATTGTAATGGAAAGAGAACTCTTTGCTGCTGAGAGAGAGCATTTTCCTTTAGTTCACCCGGCATTTAGCCTCCCCGTGAAAATATTTGCTACAATTTTCTCCTATATCTTTCACCCCCTTTTTATCCCGGTCATCGCTACCTGGTATCTTACTTTTATCCAACCCGGA
This sequence comes from Ginsengibacter sp., assembly GCA_039930305.1. Lineage (GTDB taxonomy): Bacteria > Bacteroidota > Bacteroidia > Chitinophagales > Chitinophagaceae > Ginsengibacter. The sequence goes on from JBDSPQ010000152.1 coordinate 1,334, forward strand.
TTTTTTACGGGAATTCCACCGGAAGAAAAATTTTTCATCATCATACGGGTGGCCTACAATACTATTTTCTTTCCGGCTTTTACTGTGTTGCTGTTGAAGGGGCTTGGCTTTATTAAGAGTATTTTTTTAAAAACACAACGGGAAAGAATTATCCCCTACGTGGCTACCAACCTTTTCTATTTTTGGATGTACCTTGTTTTTCGCAACCAACCGGCAGTTCCCGGCGTGCTTACCGCCTTCATTTTTGGTATTTTTCTTGCCTCCTCCCTGGCGTTACTGGCCAACATTTATTTTAAAATAAGCATGCATGGGTTAGGTGTCGGCTCTTTATTTGGACTACTGCTAATCATCATTTTCAGTGGGTTTTCTTATGGAGTTTTTTTACCTGCAATGTCGATTATTTTATTAACAGGTGTGGTAGCCACTTCACGATTAGTAATCAGCGATCATACTCCTTTCCATGTCTATATCGGTATCCTTCTCGGAATAATAAGCCAGTTTATAGCGCATGTTTTTATTGGATAAATTTTTATTTTGCATTTATAGTGACTGAAACAGTATCTAATCCTTCAACAGATGCTTTCAATCTTACGGCTCCTGGTTTTGTTCCGGCCTTGATAATTACAAGGCACTTTCCCCGCCACGCCTTACGTTCGGAGGCCTGGTAGCTTTCAGGGCTTTGCGGATTTGCATTTCCTACACCTGCAATAGTGCCCGGTCCTTCAATTTCAAATTTTATTAAATCTTCTGCGAGGGGATTTAGTGTCCCCTTAGCGTCTAATAGTTCAATCGTTATGTAACTTAGATCCTGGTTGTTTGCTTTGATAATACTTCTGTCCGCAGTTAGTTTGATAGTTGCCGGTTTTTCCGCTGAAGCAAGTGTGGCGGTGTTTATCATTTTATTTTTGGCATCATACCCAACTGCCTTTAATACTCCCGCTTTATAGGGTACTTGCCATGCAGCCATAAATTTTGTAGATCGGTTTGTTGCTTTTTTTCCTAAAGATTTTCCGTTCAAAAACAATTCTACGCTGGTACAGGAAGAATAGATATCGACTTCAATAGGTTTGTTTTCAAAGCCCTCCCAATTCCAACTGCTTACTTGGTCGAGCCAATGCCATTTTGACCATGATTCCCTGTTCGGATTTTGCTCAAATGAAGGAATGGGAGGTGTTACAAAAAGCGACAGTTGATCATCCTTCCATAATGCATCCCTGTAATAAGATTGCGGACGCTTCCACCCGCAAATATCAATATCGCCACAGAAGGCAAGATTCCAGGGAAAGAAGTTTTGTTTCTGAAAGTAGCCAAGCCAGCCAATACTTGCTTCCCCTATGTAATCAAATGCGGTCCACACAAAATCGCCGATTACATAAGGATGGTCAATAACATCCATCCAGCTTTGGAATGCTTC
>JBDSPQ010000153.1:0-17116 GCA_039930305.1 Ginsengibacter sp.
ACATATCAAAAATTCTCGACCCTTTTTGCAATGAGCCGCAAAGCCTATCAGCTTAAATACCAGGGTATATTTAATTCTGTGTTCTCAAAGAAGGACCTTGTAGTGAATGCAGAATTCGTTAATCCCACACTGAATAATTATTTTGGGCTGGGAAATGAAACCCGGTTTGATAAATCCAGGTCTCTGGAGTTTTACAGGGTACGCTATAAATACGTTAGTAGCGATGTACTTATTCGTAAGCGATTGAATGAAGTTTTAGATATTTCGATTGGCCCCTCTTATTACCATTATTGGATTAGTTATGATGATAATAAATCGCGCATACTCGGCAAACCATCCCTTATCGGGACGGATTCATCAACGGTATATTCTGTCAAAGATTATTTTGGTGGTAAAATCAAGATGGACATCAATTTTGTAAATAATGCTGTCTTCCCCACCCGTGGAATCACCTGGTACACGCAGTTGAGTTCATTGTATGGTCTAAATGATAAGAGCCGCGATATAACACGCCTGACGAGTGATATGACGGTTTATGCAAGCCTTACCGAAGAGCGCAAACTGATGGCGGTGTTTAGATTTGGAGCAGGTCACATCTTTAATAAAGATTTCGAATATTTCCAGGCATTGAACCTGGGAGCAAACAATTTTATGAGAGGATATCGCAAGAACAGGTTTTCCGGTTCTTCTTTAGCCTATGGAAGTGCAGAATTGAGAGTAAAATTGTTCAAATCTAAGTCATATCTCCTGCCCGGAGACGTGGGCGTTGTTGGGTTTTATGACATGGGGCGTGTGTGGCAGCGCAACGAGCAATCATCAAAATGGCACAGCAGTTATGGAACAGGCTTATATTACACACCCTTTGATATCGTAATAGTATCGGCTTTAGTGGGGATATCAAATGAAGATCAACTTATAAATTTTTCAATAGGTACTAAATTCAATCTAACTTTTTAAAACCTGAACTACATTTAATGGACTATCATAAACTCTATAAAAAAATTGAAGACTACGTAACAGGACTCTTCGATCAACTCCATGCTCCGGCCCTGGTTTTTCATAGCCTGGAGCACACAAAAAATGTGGTAAAGCATACCCAGGAAATTGCGGGACATTATAAGCTGACCGATAACGAAATGCTCACCCTTTATGCAGCATCATGGTTTCATGATACAGGGCATTTGTTTACAGAGCCTGCCAGGCATGAAGAAATGAGCTGCGAGGTAATGAGAAAGTTTATGAAGGATCATATAGATGATGAAAAAATTATCGGCGAAATAGAAGCGTGTATCCTTGCTACTAAAGTACCCAGGGATCCAAAAAGCCTGTTGCAGGAAATTATTTGCGATGCTGATACATATCATCTCGGTACCAAAGATTTTAAAGACAATAATAAGAGAGCAAAGGAAGAACTGTTGGCCCGTAGCGGTGAAGATGATCCCGAAAAATTTATTAAGGACACAATAGAAATGATGGGTAAGCACCAGTTCTACACCAGTTATGCAAAAGAACTACTCAATAAGCGTAAGGCAAAAAATATAAAAAAACTCGGTAAAAAAGCCGACGAGCAGGAGGCAGAAAGTGAAAGTGAAAATGAAGTAGGAACACTGGCTGGTCTTGAAAAGGATAAAAGCGGGCTAATGAGCAAAGGAATTCAAACGATGCTTCGCCTGACTTCTGAGAATCATCTAAAGCTGAGTGATATGGCAGATCACAAAGCCAATATCCTTATCTCTGTTAATGCGATAATCATATCAGTGATTTTAGGTGTCCTTTTGCGAAAATTACAGGATGAGGAATATCTATTGTATCCAACTATTATTTTCCTGGCTGTTGCAGTTACCACTATTGTAATTTCTATCCTGGCGACCCGTCCTAAAATAAGCGAGGGGAAATTTACTCCTGAAGACATAGCGCAGAAAAAAACCAATTTGCTGTTTTTTGGAAATTTTCACAAAGCGAGTTATGAGGATTATAATGCTGCGATGCGGGATATGATGCTGGATACTGATTATCTCTACAGCTCCCTTATTAAAGATATATACTACCTCGGTGTAGTCCTGGGACGAAAGTACAAGCTTATCCGGCTTGCCTACAATATTTTTATGGTAGGGATCATTGTGTCAGTTTTAGCTTTTGCTTTAGCCACCTTTTTGAAAACCGGAGATGGAGGTGTAGGCACCGTCATTAATGGAAAAGGCTCTCCGCTTTAAAAAACAAATTCTTACATGACAATCTACAACAGGGATCTCAGCTGGCTGGGATTTAATTTACGCGTATTACAGGAAGCTGCAGACCCTGATGTGCCGCTTTTTGAGCGATTAAAATTTCTTTCGATATTTTCTTCCAATCTTGATGAATTCTTCCGGGTAAGGTACCCCGGTGTCGTGGCCCTCTCCATTCTGAATAAAAAAACATTAAAAGCCATACAGGGCGCAGAAGAAAACATAACTGAAAAAATACAGGCAGAAATAAATGAACACCTGCGGCTGTTCGGCCATATTTTACATAACGAAATTTTGCCACTGTTAAAGGAAGAGAATATAATATTTTACTACAATACGCCTATCTCAGCGGAGCACCATCACGAGATACGGGAAATATTTCTATCACGCGTTCTTTCTTTCATACAACCAATATACCTCGATGGAAAATCAGACAAGGTATTTATTCCTGAAAATAATCATCTTTATCTGGTCGTGACGCTTGAGGAAAATAATGAAGGAATTCTCAAGCAGGCGATCGTCAACATTCCTTCGCAGAAGATCCAAAGGTTTTTTGTACTCTCCAGTCTCGAAGGTTTCCATTATGTCATCTTCCTTGACGATATAATCAGGGAAAATCTTGTCTATCTTTTTCCCTCACTAAATATTATCAGTGTATTCAGCATCAAACTTAACCGGGATGCCGAATTACATTTAACTGATGAGTTCAGCGGAGACCTCCTCCTTAAAATTGAACGACAACTTAAAAAGCGGGATTTTGGTTCTCCGTCCAGGTTTCTTTATGAGGAAGGCATGCCGGGAAATCTTCGCATGTTTCTTGCGGCGGCCTTTGAAGTCAGCACTGAGGACATGTTTGCAGGGGGCAGGTATCATAATCTGAGCGACCTGTCAAAATTCCCTTCATTCAACACGAGCCTTACCTATGAAAAAAGTAAGCCACTTACCTCATCGCACGTATTGAATAGTGGGGACATATTTAAGGTACTTAGCCAGGAGGATATTTTGTTGCATATTCCATATCAATCTTACAACCCCATACTTTCATTTTTTAACCAGGCTGCCGTTGATGTGGATGTTACCGATATCTACATTACCCTTTATCGTGTAGCACAGGAATCGCATATAATAAACGCCCTGATAAGCGCCGCGAAAAATGGTAAGAATGTAATAGCATTTATAGAATTGAAAGCGCGCTTTGACGAGGCCAATAATATTAAATGGAGCAGGATTATGAAAAAAGCCGGCGTAAAAATAATCTACAGTATGCCGGAGATCAAAGTTCATTCAAAGATTGCGCTGGTGATAAAAAACGGCACGGAAGGAAAACAATCATTTGCACTTGTTAGCACAGGCAATTTTAATGAAATTACGGCACAGTTCTATACAGACCACGTTCTAATGACTACTAATAGCAGTATCGTTAGCGAACTCATGAAGCTTTTTCAATTCCTCCGGGGAAAAGACATATCAGCTGAAAAAAGGAAAATTAAATTTAAAAACCTGCTCGTAGCCCAGTTCAATATGATAAAGGATTTAGAAAGCCTCATTCAAAATGAAGTGAACAAGGTATCACGTGGGGAGGAAGGCCTTATCAGGATAAAAGTTAACAATCTTGAAGAAGCTTCCTTTATAGAATCTTTGTACAAAGCCAGCCAGGCAGGAGTAAAAATTCATTTGATTGTAAGAAGCATTTGCTGCATTGTACCAGGGATACCGGGTGAAAGCGACAATATCACTGTGAAACGAATTGTAGATCGCTACCTTGAACACTCAAGAATATTAATTTTTGGCAACGATGAAAATGCGGAAGTGATTATGGGATCGGCGGACTTGATGACGCGCAACCTGAAACACAGAATCGAGGTATTTGTAAAAATCCAGGACCCGAATTGTAAAAGAGAGTTGCTGGACTATTTCAACATTCAATGGAGTGATAATGACAAGGCCGTGGTGTTGCTTCCCGACCTCAGGCAGGAAAAGGTCACTAATCTCCACGAAAACGAACAGAATCCCGAAAGAAAAATCAATGCTCAACAGGCTATTTACAATTATTTAGAAACAAAATCATGAGTTCATTCAAACGGTTTTTCTACATTTCCCACCTGAATAAGCTGCGTTTCAAAACAGTTTTTTACATAGCAATCTTCTGGACCGTTGTCGATTTCGTAATTGTGCTGCTTCGTACGGAAGAGCAGACCAGGAGGAGCAGCCTTGTTTTCCGTGAATGTCTTATGTTTTGCGTAAGCCTCGCTATGGCTTACATCTTTGTTTATAAACTGCGGAAAATGTCCAGGCGATATCCGCTGTGGTTGAATTTTCTATTTAAGAGCTTGATTCTTCTAGGTTCAGCTTTCATTATCACTTTTTTAATACAATTCGCTAATTCAGTATTTATCTTAGAACTAGATGCAGGTAAAGCCTTTGGCGTAATAGAAGCATACGCCTTATATAAAAACTGGTTGTTGGAAAAAATCATTTACTGGCTCGTTATTTTTTTTATAACCCAATTGATTTTAATTATAAATGAAAAATACTCTGCAGGTGTATTTCTGGATATACTGGCCGGCAAGTATATTAATCCAAAAGTAGAAAAGCGGATCGTAATGTTTATTGATCTGAAAGATTCCACACCCATTGCGGAAAAACTGGGTCACGCTCTGTATTTTGAATTTATACGGGATTTTATATACCGTGTTTCCCAGGCTGTGATTGAGTTTGAAGGCATTATTTACCAGTATGTTGGTGACGAGGTGGTATGCTCCTGGCTGCTCACTCCACGCAATGCCAAAAAATGCCTTGATGTCGTAATTGAATCGAGGAAAAATATTCAGAAAAGAAGTGAGCATTTCAGAAGGAAATATGACATCGTTCCTGAGTTCAGGGTAGGCATTCATTGCGGAGATGTTACCGTTGGCGAGATCGGAGTTATTAAAAAAGATCTTGCTATGAGTGGAGACACTATGAACACTACCGCAAGAATCAGAAGTGCATGCAACGAGTTGCATCATAATTTTATCATATCAAAAGCTTTCATGGAAAACCTTGATATTAAAGAGTGGCAGGCTGAAAGTTTGGGAGAGGTGGAATTGAAAGGTAAGGGGCAGAAAATCGAACTATTTCAACTGAAAATTTAATTTCATATATTTTTGCACCACTTAATATATTTGTTCTAAAAGAATTACTCGTCATTGAAAAACCATTTTTGCAAAACCCTATTTGATTAATTGGTTTAAATTTTGAGGGACAATTGAAAATTCCCTGTAGCTATGGATTCACCGACACCCGACGTACCTGAAGAGAAAAAAAGACCATTTCTAAATAAAGCTCTCAGGGTTTTTTTATGGATTATCGCTTCACTTGTTTTTCTCGTTATCCTCGTTTTTATACTTATTCAGGTTCCCGCAGTTCAGAATTTCGCCAGGAAAAAGGCGGTTACTTATCTCGAAAAAAAGTTAAAAACCAAGGTAGTTATTGGCAAGCTTGACATAGATTTTCCTTCTTCAGTTTCGCTCCAAAATATTTACCTCGAAGATCAAAGTAAGGATACCTTGTTATCGGGGGGCGAAGTAAAAGTAGATATCAGTATGTTCAAACTTTTGAGCGGCGATATTGATATACAGGAAATCACACTCAATAATATTACGGCAAAAATTAAAAGAGTTCCACCGGATTCAGTTTTCAATTTCCAGTTTATCACCGATGCGTTTATGGGTGAACAACAGAAAGAAGTAACGACACAGGATTCTTCTACCCTCCAAATGCATATTGGTCGCATCCTCGTGGACAGCACAAGAATTGTATACCTCGATCCATACACAGGTAATGATATGGACCTTGCAATTGGTCACTTTGATACCAAAATTGAAACTTTCGATCCCACGCATTTACTTTTTAATTTCCCTTCCATAAACCTTAAGGGATTAAAAGGCCATTTTTATCAAATGGAACCGCTGCAAAAAACATTGGAAAAAACTGTGGCGGAAGCATCTGCAGAACCCGACAATTACCTGCAGTTCATAAACGAAAAGATGCAAATAAGTGATGTGAATGTAGCTTTCAACAGTGAGCCGTCACATCTTAAATCTTCCTATATTATTGATGATCTCGTTATTCACCCCGAAACTTTTGATCTTAAACGGAGCATCATCACATTAAAAGATGCCACGCTAAGTAATTCTACAATACGGGTAGAAACAGACTCAAAAGCAGTGAAAATAGCGCCCAAAGATTCTGTGATTACGGTAACTGAAACCCCTCCATTTAAAATAATCGCCGGCGAATTGGTTATAAAAAACAGCAATCTAAAGTTCGATGACCGCTCAGCTCCGCAAATCGCCAGGGGAATGGATTTCCTTCATATGGATATGAAAGAAATAGACTTAAAGGCCTCCGGCCTGGAATACAGTCTTGACACTACGCTTGTTAATATTCAATCGGCAAGTTTAAAAGAAAAAAGTGGATTTGAGCTGTTGGATATGACGGCAGATTTTGAAATGAATCCAACTAAAGTTTCCCTGGAAAACCTATTAATCGAAACGCCCTCCTCCGAGCTCAAACATACTGCCATTATCACTTATCCTTCCCTGGAGGCCCTACAGGTAAATCCAGGTGTATTGGGATTGGATATCGAACTTTCTGACAGTAAACTTTCCATGAAAGATTTGTTGACTTTCATGCCGGCATTAAATACACAAGGCTTACCTCCAGCAGGTACGCTTTATATAGATGCGAAGATTACGGGCAAGGTAAACGATCTTAATTTTCAACAATTAGATTTACGCGGCCTTACTGCTACCAACATTAGCGCAACGGGCGTAGTCAGGGGATTGCCTGATCCAAATAAACTATATGCAGATTTAAATATCAGGAGATTCCAATCGTCAAAGAGAGACTTATTTACACTGATACCGCCGGGCACCATTCCCCCGAATATTACGGTACCTGAGACCTTCAGTGCATCTGGCCGGATAAAGGGCGGTATGAATAACATGTATACTGATGTAGCTATTAATACCAGCCTGGGGGGTGCGAAAATTAAAGGAAATCTGATCAACATTACTGACCAGGCGAGGGCACGTTATGACCTTGCTATAAATGCAAGAAATCTTCAACTGGGGACCTTAATGCAAAATCCTCAACTCGGTGTGCTAACCGCAGATGTGAATGTAAAGGGCAATGGATTCGAACCTCAAACAGCCAATGCAGCTTTCAATGGAGTAATTTCGGAAGTAACTTATAATAACTATACTTACCGAAATATAAATCTGGATGGAAAGATTGCAAACAAACTCTACGATCTCAAGGCAGAAGTGCATGACGTTAATGTAGATGCCACTATTGCAGCGAATGGAGAATTTGCCACTACTTTTCCATCAGTGCATGTCAAAGCCACTATCGACAGTATTAAAACACTGCCCCTCCATCTCACACCACAGTCTATAAAATATCATGGACGAATCGAAGGAGATTTTTCCAGTGTCGATCCTGATAATCTTGCCGGTAGCCTATTTGTTACCCATTCTGTTCTTGTGTATGAAGATGAAAGGGTAATCATTGATTCTTTACAATTAATTGCGGACAATTCTGCCGGTAACAAAAGCCTCACCTTAAAAAGTGATTTTCTTACGGCGGGAATCCAGGGGCGTTATACCCTTACGCAGTTAGGGGATGTATTTCAGCAAGCTATTCAACCTTACTACACAATGGCTCCGCAAAAGACTGTCGCTAACGTGGCGCCATATGATTTTTCTATAAATATTGGGGCAGTTGATAATGCTGCCTTGCACGCTTTTCTTCCCGGGCTGAAAGATCTGAAACCCGTGGATCTGGCAGCCCATTTTTCCAACGATAGTGGTTGGAATGCTTTTATGAAAGCGCCTTTAATTGTGTATGAAACCTTCGAGTTAAAGGATATCGAATTCGCTGCGCAAACAGCAAACGGCCAACTCGGATTTAAAACTTCGTTGGGCAGTTTGAAAAGCGGTACTTCTTTGGCCATGTTTGCAACAACCATTAACGGCACCGTTCAGAACAACGTTGTTGATTTTACCTTAAATATCAAGGATGCAAAATCTGTAGATAAATACAACCTGGCCGGCATCTTTCGCCAGCCTGCATTGAACAATTATAGTTTTAGCCTCAAGCCTGGAACCCTGTTATTAAATTACGACGATTGGACTATATCCGGGGATAATAACCTGCAATATGTAAATAATGATATCACCGCTAATAACTTCGTCTTGAGCCAGGGTGCCCAAACGTTTAGCATCAACAGCATGGGTACCGGTACTAATAAACCATTACGTTTTGATTTTACCAATTTTAATATTGCCACTATTACCGGCTTTGTCCAAAACGATTCGTTATTGGTGGGCGGCCTATTGAACGGAAATGCAATTGTAAAAAATATACAGATACAACCCAACTTCACCACAGATCTTACCGTACAGGATTTAAGTGTATACCAGGATACATTGGGCAACCTTACTGCCAAAGTAAATAACAATGTAGCGAATCAGTTCAACGCGGACATACGCTTAATTGGCCGGGGAAATGATCTGCGGGTATCGGGCGATTACTTTTTAAAGCCGGAGAATAAGAGCAATTTCGACTTTGTGATCGATATTGCAGCATTCCAAATGAAGTCTCTTGAAGGTTTTACAAAAGGTGGCATTCATGACTCACGCGGGAATTTGTATGGTAAAATTTCTATTGATGGTTCATTAGAAGATCCAAATATTGATGGCCGCATCAACTTTAATGAAATTGCTTTCACTGCCTCGGCCGTAAACAATGTATTCAAAATAGATAAAGAATCGATTGCTATTATTAATAATGAAGGGATTCAGTTAAATACTTTTTCTATAAGAGATACCGCCGACAACGCCATCACAATTGATGGCATGCTTAATACCAAAAACTTTTATGATTACACCTTCGATTTGAAGGTGAAAGCTGATAATTTCCAAGCCATCAACTCTACCAGCAAGGACAATAAATTATTTTATGGCAAGCTTGTTTTCAGCACAAATCTGAGTATAACCGGCACGCCTACCCAGCCTGTAGTGGAAGGCAACTTTGGCATCGATGATGAGACCGATTTTTCTGTGGTATTGCCGCAGGCCGATCCTGGCGTAGTAAAAAGGGAAGGGATTGTAGAGTTCGTTGATTACAGCGCCATACCAGAAGATTCATTATTCATGCGGCCTTACGATTCACTAAATCAATCCTCGCTCCTCGGGTATGATATTTCAGTAAACATTACGGTCGGTCGCAAGTCGACTTTTAACCTTATTGTTGACCAGGGGAATGGAGACTTTTTACGACTTAAGGGAGATGCACAATTAACGGGAGGCATTGATCCGAGCGGAAAGGTGACACTGGTGGGCTCGTACGAGATAGACGAAGGCTCGTATGACCTTTCATTCAATTTTATAAAAAGGAAATTTTTGATCCAAAAGGGAAGTCGTATTGTGTGGACAGGCGAGCCTACAACAGCACAGGTTGACGTTACTGCCGTCTATATTGCGAATACCCAACCCGTTGATCTCGTCCAGGGTCAAACGACCGGCGACCTGAATCTTTATAAACAAAAACTCCCCTTCGACGTAAACTTAAATATAGACGGCGAATTAATGCAGCCGCAGATCACTTTTGATATTCAATTACCGGAAGACAAAAATTATGGAGTAAGCAGCGAGGTAACTACCACTGTACGAACTGCGTTAACGCAATTACGGCAGGAGCCCGGAGAAATGAACAAGCAGGTTTTTGCTTTGTTATTACTGAATCGATTTGTCGGTAAAAATCCTTTCGATAATAGTAGTGGCGGATCTCTTGATGCCAACACATTTGCACGCCAAAGTGTGAGCCGGCTTCTCACAGAACAGCTAAATCAACTTACCGAAGGTCTTATAGAAGGTGTTGATATCAACTTCGACCTGGCGACGACGGAGGATTACACAACAGGCTCAAAACAAAACAGGACCAACTTCAATGTGGGGCTTTCAAAACGGCTGCTAAATGATCGTTTAACCGTCACAGTTGGCAGCGATTTTGAACTGGAAGGTCCAAGGGCCACTAATTCGCAGCAAAATAATGTGGCGGGAAATATAGCTATAGATTATAAACTAAGTAAAGACGGTCGGTATATGCTCAGGGCATATAGAAAGAATGATTACACAGGAGCGCTGCAGGGTTATGTAATTGAAACCGGGTTAGGATTTATCATCTCCGTTGATTTTAACAAGTTCAGCCAGATATTTTTGAGCAAAGAACAAAGGCAAAAGAAAAGAGAAATAAAGAAAATAAACAAGCTGGATAAAAAGACTGAAGAAGAACAAAGTATATCCGAGCAAGATAGTGCGGTTTTCAATGCAAAAGATAATTAATGATGAAACATCGGATACGGGCAGTTAAATACATTATACCAGCTATTATTTTTTTAATTCTGGCTTCCTGCAATACAACAAAGCTGGTTCCAAAAGGCGATGCTTTATATACTGGGGCGACGGTGAAAGTTGAAGACAGTACACTCTCGAAGAAGGAAAAAAACCAGGTGGTAGATCAGACAGAACACCTGCCAAGGCCTAAACCAAATTTTAAATTTCTTGGCGTACCAATCAAATTATTTTTCTATAACCTCGCAGGGAACCCTGAAAAGAAGGGCTTTATAAGGAAATTTTTGCGAAAGTTGGGCGAGCCCCCCGTATTGCTAAGCGCCGTAAACCTGGACTATAATGTGAAAGTGTTGCAGAATTACCAGGAAAATATTGGCTATTTCCATGCAGGTGTTTCAGGAGATACCACTGTAAAAAATAAAAAAGCTCATGCAACGTATACTTTGGAACCTGGTCCGCAGTACACTATTAAAGAGGTGAACTTTGTTACCGATAGCAGTTCAATTGGTTCTGCGATACAAGACACGAAAGAAGGCTCGATTTTGCATCCTGGTGACCCCTTCAATCTTGAGGTGGTAAAGGGCGAACGGTCAAGAATAGACGCACTTCTTAAAGAAAAAGGGTATTATTACTTTAGTCCTGATGTATTAATTCTCGATGCGGACAGTACCATTGGCGATCAGAAAGTAAACATGTACCTGCGGATTAAAGACGCTACTCCGCCGGTGGCCAAAAAACCATATATAATTGATGACGTATTTATTTATCCTAACTACCGACTGAATGGTAATCGTGAAGATACCAGCCATGTGACGGCGGAGAACTATAAGGGTTACTTTATTGTTGATCCAAGAAATAAATTTAAAGCGAAGCTTTTCCCCCGCATTTTAAGATTTGATTCAGGTGATGTTTACAGTCGTAAGGATCATAACCTTACTTTAAACAGGCTTATCAATCTCGATGTTTTCAAGTTTGTGAACAACCGTTTTGAACTCTCTCCAAATAGCGATCAGGATACGGGGAGGTTAAATACTTTTTATTATCTGACTCCCCTGCCTAAAAAATCTTTAAAGGCTGAAATTTCCGGCGTTACAAAATCGAATAATTATGTAGGCTCTATCGTTACATTCACTTTCAGAAACAGGAACACTTTTCGTGCCGCCGAGCATTTGGATATACATGCGAATGTAGGAAGCGAAGTGCAGTATAGTGGGACGCAAGGTGGCTTTAATACCTATAGGTTCGGAGGCGGTGTTACTTTCGGCATTCCAAAATTTGTTGTGCCTTTCTTCCGGTTTAACACCACAAGTGCATACGTTCCGAAAACAAAGATTGATCTTAGCTATGACGTGTTAAATCGGAGGAAGCTTTATACACTAAATTCCTTTTTGGCAGAGCTGGGTTATATCTGGAAGCCCTCCATTACAAAGCAACATGAATTCAATCCCATCTCGATTAATTATGTTCGTGCTTTAAATGTCACACAGCTTTATTTAGATAGCCTGCAGAAAGATTTCGCGCTCCAGCATGCGATAGACACGCAGTTTATTATTGGCTCAAATTATTCGTTTACATGGGATCCGCTCACCAACAATCCGAAAGGGTCTGGATTTTATTTTAATGGTATTGCCGACCTGTCAGGAAATATTGCAGGGCTCGTGACACCAAAAGATGCCGGGGGCAAGAAAAGAATCGCCGGGGCTCCTATTTCACAATATGCAAAATTACAGTCTGACTTAAGATACTATTTTGCTTTTAGCGACAAGATGCGACTGGCTAACCGGGTGATTATTGGTGCAGGTATACCCTATGGCAATTCACAACAATTACCGTTTGTAAAACAGTTTTTTATCGGTGGCAACAACAGTATTCGTGCATTTCGCAGCCGGTCCATCGGCCCTGGCACCTATAGGGACAGCAGGTATGACAGCAGCCTGTTTTTACCCGATCAGTCCGGAGATATTAAACTTGAATTGAATACCGAACTCCGTTTGAAAATAAATGAAATACTTGAAGGTGCCGTGTTCGTAGATGCAGGGAATATCTGGCTGTACAACAAAGAGGATTCAGTAAATTATACGAAGCCAAGGCCTGGCGTAGCTTTTACCAAAGATTTTATGAAAGAGCTTGCGGTAGGCGCTGGATTAGGCATCCGGCTAAACCTCCAGATATTATTGCTACGGATAGATTTCGCCATGCCGTTGCGCAAGCCCTATCTGCCCGCAGGCCAACGTTGGGTACTTAATGAGATCAACTTCGGCGACAAGGACTGGAGAAGACAAAACATCGTTTTAAATCTAGCCATAGGATATCCCTTCTAAATTACCTTTATTGCATTTACTAATGGTCAGAACAATTTTTACAAGCCTTGTGCTGCTCACAATTATCGGCTGCAGTTCAGATAAGGGGGGCGAAAATGAATCCCCCGAAGTAATCGTACAGGACACCGTACATGATATGGCCAGCGAAGGAGTCGATTCAACCTTAGTGGTGAAAAATTCTCCCTTTTTATGGCGGGCAGAATTCGAAGCAAGTACTAATTCCTATAAAATTCACGAGCCGGAGAATACAAGGCCCGATACGCTTACTGTAGAAAAAATGATTTTACTTATTAATGACAATTGGGATTCCGTTAGAATGAATTATGTCCGCGTATCGCACGACACAGTATTTGTTTCCATCCCAAACAGCGAATACCTGACTCAAAAAATAGGGAGTACCGGCGCAGAAAGTTATATGGCGACGACCACTTTTTCATTAACAGAAATGAAAGGGATCAGACATGTCAGCTATTCTTTCAAAGGGGGCGATCATGCATCAGGGGGCGTTTTCACGCGGGACGATTTTAAGAATTTTAAATAATATTATTACTGATTGTTAATAGTAAAAGAAGTTTTGCTGATCTCCGTCGACCAATCCCTGGCTTGTAAAAATGCAGTTATTTTACCAACGATTATTTGCTATCATTTACAACAAAGGTTTTAGAAATATATCCTGGAGTGCCATCGGCTAGAATTCCCTGCACAATCACCAGGTAAGTGCCTGGAATATCGGATGTATAAAAAGAAAAATTTGCTGTATTTTGAATCATCTTAAGATCTGGTTCCCAAAATAACGCATTACGATAATCGGGAATTCTTGAAGATCGGAGCACATCAGAATTGTAAAGAGGTGAATAAAACTCTCTCGAGAGTTGCAGGCCTTCGTAGTTAATCACTAATGCACCGGGATCAAGTTCGTAGCCTTCCGGGTTGCCTTTATAAGTGCTATAACTAACCACTCCTGCATACTCACTATTACCCCGAAAAACTTTATGGGCAGTAACGTCAACCTTTTGAATTGTAAGCGGATCAACATTCATTAATTTATTAAGATTAAAAACGGGCATACCATCAAGTAACACAAGGGGCTCCTGGTCAAAATAAAGTTTGCTAAGTTCATTATATACTTCAAAATGAAATTTGTCCTGGTTTCTTTTTACCCTTACTTCCTTTACATATTCTCTCATCACTTCTTCCATTGTACTAAAGCGGGTGTAAGCATCCAGTTGGTAAGTTTTTGTAGGGTTACCGAACAACGGAATCGTATCGTACCCGACAGGCACCTGGTAGTTTTCTTTTTTATATTTATAAAAATCATAAACCTGGGCTCCAATACTGCGGGTGAGAATGTCGGCAGACCGTTCGGATGTTAAAGCTAAGTACCTGATTTGAGGCCAGGCTGTTATGTCAGCAAAGGGATTGTCGACAAGAAATTTTGTATTGTCATTGTTTTTTCCCGGCAGTAAAATTACCTCGTGTTGGCCATAAAACTTTTCCAAGTTAAACCGAAAGGCACCCGAATCATTGCTGAAAGTATTGGCAAACTTACTATCGATCCCTGGCACAGAAAGATATATGGGAACTGAATCTTTTTTATTTGAAAATGCTACACCCGTCACTTTGCCGCTAACAACAACTCCTTCGTGTTCGGGAACATATTTAAACATCGGCGCCGCATTCCGATGATTATCATCAACACGAAATCTTCGCCATCCGTGCGTAAGCATGAGTTCGTTGGCAGTGTTAATTTTAAAAGTGTCGTCGCTTTCAAGGTAGTAGGATGGGTTTTCTATATTCCCTTTTATGCCTGACAAGAGATATAAATAATTTACAATATTGATTTCCGGCCTGGGCTGGAGTGAGTCTATAAGAAAAACGGACACTGAAAAATTGCCGTTTATTTTACTTGCATTCGTACCGCCATGCTCAAAATGAGCATCTACAACCTCCCTCCTGCTGAATCCGTTTTCGATATTATCCACATCCAATTTTAGCTGCAAAAGATTTGATGGTTTTTTGAAATACATTCTCTCACAAACCGGCTCTTTATTTCCATTAAAAATGGTCATTTGAGAAATTCCATTCTTTAACAGCGATTTTTCTATTATGAAATCGGCTGCATTATTTTGCATGTCTATCGACCGGGAATAGGTGAGTATGCCATTCGTATGAATAAATAAAAACGACCCCCGCTCGTTTGAAAAAGTTGTGGCTGCACGTACATGCACAGAATTTCCCTCATCTGCTACATGCAAAGTCCAGCCGTCTTTGTAGACCTGCGGTAGCTCATAGTGAAGTGCGGTATCCGCCACTATAATAGTTGCAAGATATCTTTCGCCTATCGTTGGAGTGATAAAAAAGCTTCCCATGCCAAATTCGTGTGATGAAAAAGTTGCGATAGTATCTTTTGCAGAATTTGTTATGACTCCGTTCGCATTTATCCCTGTTCCCGATAAGTCAGTTATTTCAAACGCAATTAAACTACGCAATCCATTTACCAAATCGCCTCCTTCAGGAAAAAACTGCATAGCATAGGCTGCAGATTTCTTATTCGTCAATACCAGGTTCTTTTTGGAAGGATTAATAATGCTAACAGTCTGCGAAAAAAAGAATTCCGGATTAAAATTCTTCATCCACTTAGTATACGCCCTGATGGTATAATTTCCGGTAGGAATCGATGCAGGAATTACTAACTGACCATTTCCTCTTCCAACCTGGATATCCAATTTTGCCTGCAGTAAAGATTTATTTTCCCGGTCAATCAGTTCGACATAGCACACCTGGCTCAATCCCGAAAGCTTGTTTTCACTCCCGCCTGAAATGTATGCCTTCAGCCATATTATTTCACCTGTTGCATATACAGTTTTATTGATATGCAAGAACACTTTTTCTCTAAACACTGTTTTATAATAGTTATCAAAAGCAGATCGATAAGACGTATCAAGGCTCTGTGCACCGAGGCAGTCCGAAAGGCACATTAATATGAGGAAGCAAAAAATATAAGCTAACCCCGTAACACTTGTAACTATCTTTTTTCTCCGCACGTAAAATATTTTACCAGTAAGAAGGTTTTTGATTTGTGCCGCCTTGTTCCCTGCAGTCAACACAGGCTTTTTTAGTAACAACCAGAATACCACCTGATCCGGTAAAATACCACGGAACATAGGCTGGGTCTGGATAAGTATAAATCAAATAATTTGAAGGGTTGACACCAATGATGACCATATCGCAAAGGCCGTCTAAAACAACAGGCTGCCAGTCGACGAGGTCTGATCTGCTGATAAACAACCTCTTTATGGAAATATCCGAAGCTGTCACATATCCAATCACAATCTCTGAAGGATCATCCAACGAATGAATATTACTTTTCAGTTGTGAAGGCTGTACATCAAATATAGATCCCTGCTGTTCTGTATTCTTTTTTAGTATTTGGTAATATTGATAAGCCTCCTGGCTGATAGCATATTGCCTCACTTCTATCGAATACCTGATGCCGATTTTTGGCGCATGTTGTGGAATTGTTACTAACGGAAACCTATACACTACATCCTGGTTTAACGCTGCGGTAGATGCGATAAAGATATCTGTAGATGAATTAATGTGCCAACAATTGTAGATTTGGTTAGTGGAATCGAGGAAATACATAAGACCGTTATTCACGCTTATATCCGTTTGCCCCTGCGCGTGATATTGGAAAGTTTCAATGTACTCCCAGCGATAGTACCTCGTTTCATTGCCGGGATCGTGAGAATTTACAAAAATGGTAACATCACCGGGCTGTATATAGTTCAAGCTATCGATTGACGGTGTTTTCTTCACCTCCACAAAATCTGAAAGATATTTTTTGCCACCGCTTGTTACAATATTCAGCCGATACATTTCCGCAGTATTTAGCATTACAGGCGGAGCAAAATATTTCCCTGCCTCAATTTCACTCATAGAATACACCTGACCGTTATTTGATTCAATACTTAAAGATGCGTTTGTTTCCGGAATATTTAAAACGGTATCAGTAAGTTTTCTTGTCCTGCTTAGAAGTATAGTCGTTGGTGAAACCATGCTATTTATAATGGTGCCCTCAATTACTAAATAATTGTAATCAACACTCAATTCCGGAGGTAAGTATTCCCGCTTGCATTGGACAAATAGCGATGTCACGACTAAACCAAAA
>JBDSPQ010000154.1:0-4718 GCA_039930305.1 Ginsengibacter sp.
TCTACCATGAGATAGGGGAGATTGAAAACGGAACTGCTGACAAGGAAGATAACGTACTGAAAAATGCGCCGCATACCCTGTCGGTGATAACTGCTGATGATTGGAGACATTCCTACTCGCGAAGCGCGGCTGCTTATCCGTTAGCTTACCTGAGGGATAATAAATTCTGGGCCAGTGTAAGCCGGGTAAACAATACTTTTGGAGATAGAAATTTGATCTGCACCTGCGAACCAATAAGTGCTTACGCTGAAGCGGAAGCCTGAAATAATCGCCACACGATTTAAAAAAGCCTCCACGGCTACTTTTTTGATTCCGTATTGGGAAATATTTCAAACGCAATTTTAGTAAAGTGATGTTACGGTGTTTGCCGTGAATATTGCCTGAGTAGGCTTAAGGTTATAAATGTGCTCGCTGCAAATCCAAAAAAAATCTGTTACTTAAGGCGAACGAAATGGCTGGCACGTGTTAATTCCCTGGATGGGTTGTCTTCTGGTGCAGAGGATGGGGCTGAACTTTTTCACTTAGATTAGGCACCACATTTAGGTGAAATAAAAAAGCCCGCAGAAATGCGGGCTATTAAAAATAAACTTAAAAATAAAATTAGTCTTCTTTAACTTTCTTTTCACCGGTTTTACCGTCGATTTTTATTTTGGTATCACCGTCTTTTATTTTTATATCGCCGTCAGCTTCTACTTTCTTTTTGTAGTCACCGTCTTTTATCTTGTAGGCGCCATCTTCTTCAGCATCTGCTTTTACGCCTCCATCATTCGATACATATTTGTATTTCCCGTCGTCAGATTTTATAACATGATTATTTATAACCTTGCCTGTTTTGCCGTAAATGGTATCATTCGACCTGGTATCTACGTAAATGGCTACCGGTTCATTGGTTTCTGCGTTTACCATATAACCGTTAGTTGAATCTTTTATCACTGTGATGTGTTTGCCTGTTTCCAGATCTACGTAGTGTTCATCATTGCCCGCGCATCCCGCTATTAAAGCTGTCATTAATAGGGAAAGGATGCACAATCTAAGTGTTTTCATTTTTTGATTTTAATAGTTAAAAATACTGCCAGGAGTTGCCTGGCATTACTGATTTACAAATATGATTTGCTCATCGGTGAGCAAAGGTAGATTTTTAAATCTAAGGATCACATTCGCTACGGTGGCCACATCCTTTCCGCAGTATGTCGCTATTCGTTCCAGGTTTTTTTCTTTCCAAAATACTTCGCCCACTTTACTGCCATCGATGTCTTCTTTTGGTGAGGGAACGCCCAGCACAGCCGACAATAGTTTTAATGAAGTATAATGCTTGTAGTCGCCGAAGCGCCACAAGTGCAGAGTGTCCAGCACAGGGGTATCCCAGGGTTTCATATTCTGAAAGTCCATCGATTTCGGGATTTGGATATTATTCACCAACATACGCCTGCACAAAAAAGGGATGTCAAATTCTTTAATGTTGTGTCCGGTAAAGATCCATTTAGCATTTTTACTATGTAACTGTTTTAGTGTTTGTGCGAAGGTCTGAAGCAATGGCACCTCATTTTCAGAATAGAAGGATTTAATTCTTAATTGCCAGGCGCCATCTTCTTTTTTGAAA
The DNA here is from genome assembly GCA_039930305.1 of Ginsengibacter sp. Classification (GTDB taxonomy): domain Bacteria; phylum Bacteroidota; class Bacteroidia; order Chitinophagales; family Chitinophagaceae; genus Ginsengibacter. The sequence goes on from JBDSPQ010000154.1 coordinate 1,601, forward strand.
TATCCTGTACTGATGCATACAACTTTTGCAAATTCAGCGAGTATTGCAGCACGCATTGGATAATACTCTTCCGCGCTCGTGGATGAGGGCAGGCTTTTAAGAATCTTTTCTGTCCACAGTTCTTTCCACTCATCATCCAGCAAATGGAAATGTTCAGCTCCGGACACTGTTTCAATATCTATCAGAAAAAGATTTTCAATAGCTATGTGTTGCATGAGGTTTTTTAAAGTTTTGAATGTACAAAAAAGCCCGGCGACTGGCCAGGCTTTTAAAATATTTATTTTTATTATTGATCAAAATGTTACTCCCACAAAAATGGTGAAGGCCTGGCTCTTCCACTTTTGCTGGTTGTCAATTGCATTAAGATTATTGAGGCCAAGTTCGTAGCGGGCGCCAAGATTGATGAAGGGAATTTGTAGCCATAAGCCGCCAACTGCCGCCCAGTCTGCCTTTTTAAAGATATCCCCGTTGGATTTCAGGCTATCAACCGTTTCATTTAACACACCGCCAATTTGCGGCCCCAGTTGCAGTTTTACTCTTTTGCTTGGGCCAACATTGATATTCAGCAACACCGGCACTTTCAGGTAGTCAAGTTTGGCTTTCCTTTGCGAACCAATTCTGAAAATATCATCGTACACATCGGAGGAGGACGATGTAAACTCGGAACTGGATTGTACAAAGTTTACTTCGGGTTGCAGGCCAAAGGTTTTTGAAAAATTGAATTGCATAAAACCTCCCAACAGGTAGTTATAATTAAATCCGTCCTTGTAGGCCTGGCCATCTATCTTGTTGATGTTGACGCCGGCTTTGGCACCGAGGCGGAAAAAACTTTCACGGTCGGCATTTGGATTAAATTTTTTTTGAGAGAATACTTGCATGCTAAGCAACAAGCTAAATAGGAAGAATACTTTTTTCATAAACGGTGGGATTTAAAAAATTGACGAATTAAAGTTACAGCAGGGTTTTGCAATCGGTAAGGAGTTCTTCAAAATACAATGGATTTTATTTTCCGATCCTATCTGTTCCCGAAGGTTTAATTCCTACTTTTGAAATCAACCCGTATAGGTGAATAACAACATTTCTATAACAGTTGTAAATTAATTTCATGATTAAATATATTTCCATAATAGGTGCAGGCACAATGGGAAATGGCATCGCACACGTTTTTGCGCAGCATGATTATGTGGTAAATCTTATTGATGTTTCTAAGGAAGCGCTTGAAAAAGCCGTCGGGATAATTTCTAAAAATCTGGACCGGCAAATTGTCAAGGGGAACATTAATGAGGAACAAAAATCACTAACACTAAAAAACATTTCAACAAATACTTCATTAGCCGCAGGGGTCGCACAGGCAGATCTCGTAATAGAAGCCGCCACTGAGAATCTTGCTCTGAAACTTTCTATTTTTAAAGATATTGACGAGGCAGCACCAGCCGAATGTATTTTAGCATCTAACACCTCCTCCATTTCGATAACGAAAATTGCAGCCGTTACCAGGCGGCCAGAAAAAGTGATTGGTATGCATTTTATGAATCCGGTACCCGTCATGAAACTGGTGGAAGTGATTAATGGTTATTCTACGACCCAGGAAGTTAGTAGCAGCATTAGTGATCTTGCAAAACACATCGGGAAAGTTCCCTGTGTAGTAAATGACTATCCGGGATTTATTGCAAACCGCATTTTGATGCCCATGATAAACGAAGCGATTTACAGCTTACATGAAGGCGTTGCCGGCGTAGAAGAAATTGATACGGTTATGAAATTGGGAATGGCCCATCCAATGGGCCCGCTTCAACTTGCCGATTTTATAGGCCTCGATGTTTGCCAGGCAATTTTGCAAGTTTTATTGGATGGCTTTGGAAATCCTAAATATGCACCATGCGCGCTATTGAATAACATGGTAGCTGCCGGTATGCTAGGTGTTAAATCCGGCGAGGGATTTTATAAATACACGCAGGGCAGCAGGGAATTGGTGGTAAGTAAAAGGCTTACCCATTAGTCTTGTTGGCGGGTTCAAATTCAATTTTTTGCAGATCCTGAAAAGCGTTAAGCACCTGCGCCAGCTTTTTCTTTGGAATGCCAGCCTTTATTTTGCAAAACAGTTGCGTTTCATTTTCGATGATGGTGCATTTATTTTGTTTTAGAATTTGCATCACCTCATTCATCAGGTTATAATCGAACTCAATTGTGTAATCAATTTCGATTGATTTCTGAATCGCCGGCGTACATTGCAATACCAGCGATGCAGATGTCTTGTACGCAGCAGTGAGGCCGGGGATGCCAAGGAGCGTACCGCCGAAATAGCGTACTACTAAAACGAGTATGTTAGTAAGATTTTTACTATCGATCTGCCCTAACAAAGGCTTACCGGCAGTTCCCGCCGGCTCTCCGTCATCTCCCATTCTGAAATTGTTTCCATCAAAACCCAAACGATAGGCAAAACAATGGTGGGCTGCTTTGGGATGTTCTTTCTTCAATGCCTGCAAAATGCGTTTGAAACTATTTTCGTTTTGAATTGGGTAAGCAAAAGCAAGGAATTTACTTCCGCGTTCTTTAAATTCGGCAGATCCGGCTGTCTCAATAGTGTTATAAAAATCCATTCGGAAAATAATATGTTTGTCGGAAGCTAACTTTTTTTGCTAAATAATGTTACCAATTCATCGATCGAAACAGATTTTTGATTCAGTACCTTTATTTTATTTGAAAGGGTAAATTTTAAATCAGCCTGTAAATTACATTATCATCGTATGAACCACGCACCGGAATACCCTCAACCAGAAACTAAAATTCACGAATACCAGAATACGCTCTCTTTTGCGCAGCACCTGGATGCGGAAGACCCGCTGAGGTCTTTCCGGGGAAAATTTTATATTCCGTTCATCCATGGCCGGGAAAGCATTTATTTTACGGGCAACTCGCTGGGACTGCAACCTAAAACTGCGCAGGATCATATATTAAACGATCTTGAAGATTGGGCCAATTATGGCGTTGAAGGACATTTTAATGGAAGAAATCCATGGATAAAATATCATGAAATGTTTCCTGAAAAGCTTGCTCCAATTTTAGGAGCTCTGGAAGAGGAAATAACCGTAATGAACCAGTTGACCATTAACCTGCA
>JBDSPQ010000155.1:0-2857 GCA_039930305.1 Ginsengibacter sp.
ATTGGCGAGGCGATTGCTTACAAACTTGCAGAAAATGGCTCAGATGTGGCTTTTACTTACGTCAGCAGTGAAGAGAAGGCAAAAGAAGTGGAAGAGAAAATTAAATCGCTTGGAGTAAATGCGAAAGCATATAAAAGTAATGCCAGGATTTTTAAAGAGTGCGAAGACATGGTAGGCGATGTTTTGAAAAAATTTGGAACCGTGGATATATGTGTAAATAATGCCGGTATTTCAAGGGACAATCTCCTGCTTCGTATGACCCAGGAACAATGGGATGAAGTAATGGAGACAAACCTCAGGAGCGTTTTTAATATGACTAAGCAGGTTATTCGTCCCATGATGAAGTCCAGGAAAGGAAGCATCATCAATATGAGCTCCATTATCGGAATACGTGGCAATGCAGGACAAAGCAGCTATGCGGCCAGTAAAGCCGGCATTATAGGTTTTACCAAATCAATTGCCGCGGAGTTGGGCAGCCGAAATATCAGGTGTAATGCTATTGCGCCGGGCTTTGTAGAAACAGATATGACAAATTACCTTAAGGAAGGGGAGGCGGCAAAATCATTTCTTGAAAAAATTCCGTTGGGACGTTTTGGGCGGGCAGATGAGATAGCTGATGTTACCGTTTTCCTGGCGAGCGATATGAGCTCTTACATCACTGGGCAGGTAATCAGCACCTGTGGGGGATTAAATACGTAAGTCAGAAAAACTAAAGCAAAAAAGAAATTTATAAACTCATCATTTCCTTAAATTTCACCGCCTGGCGTCGGCTCACTTCAATTTTTTCACCGCCCGTTAGGTCTAATAAGAGGCCGCCATTAAAGTAGGGCTCAATCTTATCGATCATCCTCAAATTGATAATATGCTTTCTGTTAGCCCGGAAGAATACTTTTTCATCCAGCCTTTCCTCCAGCGCATTCAGCGATTTCAAAATAAGTGGCTTATTATTCCCAAAGTAAACCTTGGCATAATTACCTACACTTTCAAAAAGTCTAACCTCAGATAATTTTACAAACCAGCATCTTTCACCATCTTTTACGAAGACCTGGTCGGTTTCGTGCAGCATGCCCCGGTTAGTATAAGAAAGAAGCTCTTCCTCATCTTTTTGCCTAAGTTTTAAAAGAGCATCTGCAAGTCTTTTAGGTTCAACAGGCTTCATGAGGTAATCCAGCGCATTCACTTCGAAAGCTTTTATGGCGAATTCATCGTAGGCTGTTACAAAAATTACGTGCGGGGCTTTTTCTAACTCCAGTAACATATCGAAACCAGTTTTGCCGGGCATCTGAATGTCAAGAAAAACAAGATCAGGGTTGAGAATTTCAATTTTTTCTATTCCTTCATTGGCATTGGCGGCCTCACCTATCACTTCTATTTCAGGAAATTCCTGCAATAATTTTTTAAGCTCATTTCGGGCAAGGCGCTCATCGTCAATTATGATTGCTTTTTGCATTCTGCGGTTTTTTTATCAATTCAGAAAGATAGCCAATATGCAAAAAATTATTTTTGTTATCGGTCTATCAGTTTAGTTTTATAATTAATACGACACAGGCATACTGATTTTTGCTTCCACCTTATTGCCATTGATATTATGGATCTCGAAGTTAGAATTTGTTTTGTATAAAAACTTAAGCCTGTCACGGGTGCTTTTCAGGCCGAATCCTTCGTCCATGGATATATCTTCTAATATTCCGGAGTTTTGAACTATTAACTGGAACTGGTCGTTTACAAATCTTGAAATAATGCATATGGTACCACCATCAATCTTTTTACTTATTCCGTGCTTTATGGCATTCTCTACCAGAGTTTGCAGCATCATGGGCGGCACGGGCTGCTCCAGAGTATCTTCATCAATATCCATCTCTACTTTTAATCTTTCCTCGAAGCGCATCTGCTCCAGGGCAAGATAATCTCTTACAATATCTAGCTCCTTGTGCAGCGGAACAGTTTCCATTTTTTCGACCTGCATACTACTTCTTAAAATATTTGATAGTTCGGTAATGGCCGATCTGGCTCTTGGGGGGTTTTCATCTACCAGTGCACGGATGCTGTTGAGCGAATTGAATATAAAATGCGGATTTATGTGAGATTTTATTGTGTTAAGCTCCAGCTCCTTTACTGTTTTTTCCAGGTTGATTTTATCCAGCTCATCCTTACGGTTTCTCTCAAGGTAATGCCAAACCATATATATCAACAGCCAAAGTGAAATTAGAATAAAAGTGAAAATGATGTCCCACCAAAACCGGCCTTTTCGCTGTTCCTCATATTGCCAGGCACCCGCCTTATCTCTATACCACCCGGTACTTCGCTTAATATTCTGTGCCGCTACCAGGGCGTCAGCATCGGCCGGGTCAGTTGCATCTGACAAATAATATTTTGTACCAGCCAGATTCAGTTGCTTCTCTTTTTCTCTGGCAGTGGCAAGATTATCACGCTTTTCATATTCTACTAACGAACTTCCGGTGAGTAATGCAGTAGATTTAGCTCCATAAAAACTTAACAGCCCGGTAGACAGCACTCCGGCAATAAAAAGGAAAATTACTTTGTTGGAAGAAAAATGTATCCAGTTAATCTTTTTCAGGATAAAACGCAGGCAGTGTGTGACAGCAATAAACCAGAAAAACTCGATAAAAAGGGTGACAAAAAGAAGAATTTTTTTTTCCTCCGTTTTTAGATAGACATCGGATGCAAAAAGATACACAGTAACAATACTTAGCATCGTCCAGCTTCCCCAACCAAGTATTTGACAGAACCAATAACGCACAATTTTTTTCCGCATAGGCAAATGTAAATTGAATATACTTTAAATTTCTTTCGCAATTGATTAATGGCATAATGAATTGCTGGGAGGTTAATTTCT
>JBDSPQ010000156.1:0-2654 GCA_039930305.1 Ginsengibacter sp.
CTGTTGCTGTTGTGGGAAATGATGTGTACGTCATGTTTCGGAATTTTTTAGAAGGCAACAGGGATATGTATTTAATAAAATCATCCGATGGGGGAAGATCATTTGCGCAGGCACAAAAAATAGGAAATGGTAACTGGAAGTTAGAAGGCTGTCCTATGGATGGTGGCAGCCTTGCAATCAATAATAACAGAACTCCGGAAACAGTTTGGCGCAGGCAGAGCAAAATATATACTGCCGAAGCTGCCAAAGCTGAAGAGGAAATTGGCGAAGGGCGCAGTTGCACGATCGCGACAATTAACAATCAAAATGTATTTGCGTGGACGCAAAATGGTAACGTAATACTTAATACGCCCGGAGATAAAAATCTAATCATAGGAAAAGGCAGTATGCCGGTATTGAAGGCGATCAACAATGCAGCAATGGTCTGTATTTATGAAAACGAAGACCAGATACATGCCTACTCTTTCAAACCACATATGCAGGACGGAGTTCAGTAACATCCTGGAGAGCATTCCTTGAAAGGGTTTCCGGCAAGAGGAAACCGATCTGCTTGCTAAGGTGTGAAATTGTATAATTGAAATAAATAAACCTGCGTAAAACTTTACCGGGATACAGAGACAAGACCCGGCATATCTGCATTATCAATCCTTATCGGAATAAGGAAAATCTTTCCTTTTGGTATCGTGCTCAAAATTTCCAGAATCTTGCTTAATTTTTTTTGTAAATAATCCTTTTTCTCAAACAGGGACGAAGAAATTTTGAATAAAATTATTTCGGCGTTGGCCAATACCTTTTTTATTTCACGTTGCCAGTTCTTGCCAGGCTCCTGGTTTTCTATGTCAGTACTTACAGAGCAGCCCAGAATGTCCAGGTGAGATTGCAGAATTTTAGCAATGGTGCGGTGTTTGGAGGAATAGGAATAAATGTACAGCAGTCTTCATAATTTGGTTTTAGAAGGTTCAAGAAGAAGAAAATTAGTCGAGGTAGTCAAGACGTCAGATGTTGCCCGGAGTTTAAGAAGCTACGTACGATGATTTCATCATCAGGTTTTAATGGTATAAAATCGTTGACGATTACGGCAAGAATAAAATGGCTATACTTTGATTATTCAGCATAATTAATGCAAATCTTACAAATCGCAACATAAACATTGTCATAATATTTACCCACTTTATCTTTTATTTTACATTAGTTTTAAAATTTGGAGACAATAGTTAATCATGGCCAAATTGTTACACTATTATTTCATAAAAGAAAAATATAGAAAAAAATAAAAAAGGCAAATCAGATGAAGCCTTAGTGGTGGCCGCTCTGTCTGGTGGGAATAATAGAAATACAATTAGTGGGGCGTCGCGGAATGTATAACAACTAAAAACGGATTGAGCACATACTAACCATTATACAGGATCGTTTGTAATATTGTAAAATAACCACGTAATTTATTTAGAAATCTAATGAAAGCAACTATGTCAAAACTAATTCTCATACTTAGTTTAACAGCATTATTGTTTGCAGGCTGTTCGGGCTCCCGGCATGGGCAAGATCCCTCGCGGCATCGCGGCGTAGATAATCGTAAATATAGTGGCTATTAATTATTTCTTTGATCATAACGGGAACCCGAGATCGAAAACGAATTTCCCAGGTGCCGGCAGCGGCTTGCGTGGCAGCTTCTCATCTCTCATAGCAGTGTTGTACACAAAAGCAGCAACGACCACCGCAGCCTGCTGCAGGTCGGGAATAGAGAGGTGATCGTAGGTGTCCATATTGCTATGGTGCGTACGGGTCTCATATTCCAGCGGGTCTTGTATAAATTGAAAAGCAGGTATGCCTACCGCATCGAATGAAATATGATCGGTACTCCCGGTATTACTGGAAGTAACGCCGGTTGCTCCCATATCATTAAAAGGTGCAAGCCATGTTTTGAATAAATCTTTCACCCCGGTATTATTTTGTGTATAGATGCCACGAATTTTGCCCGAACCATTATCTACATTATAATAGGCAGATATTTTTGATTGCTCCGGTTTTAATTGCATGGTGGCCGGATCGCCAAAATGTTTTTTTATATAACCAAATGAACCGTACAGCCCTTGTTCTTCCCCGCCCCATAAAGCGATGCGTATGGTGCGCCGGGGAAGCACATCCAGTGTTTTCAAAATACGCATGGCCTCCAGCATTACCACACAGCCGGCGCCATTATCGGTAGCGCCTGTGCCGCCGGCCCAGGAATCGAGGTGCCCGCCAAGCATCACGATTTCGCTTTTTAATTTTGGATCTGTGCCGGGTATTTCTGCAACTACGTTGTAGCCGGTAAGGTCTTTATCGTAAAAAGTATTTTGCAGGTTCATTTCGAGTTCTACCTTTTTGTGGTCCTGTATTAAACGCGTAAGCTTTAAGTAGTCTTCCCTGCTTATGTTCATTTCAGGTAGTGATGCATTAAAGCCTTTGTAGTAGCCTGCGCCCCCATCCACGAAAACCGTTCCATCGCGGGAACCGGAATTACTAAGTATCAACCCGGCGGCACCTTTCTCTTCGAGGTAGCCAAGGGTGTAATAGTTCTTTTTAAAATACGGCAGATAACTTTCCATTTCTTGCCGGCTGACCATGTAATTGTCCGGCAGGGTATCCAAAGAAGTCGCTTCGAGTCTTGTTGC
>JBDSPQ010000157.1:0-8654 GCA_039930305.1 Ginsengibacter sp.
ATTTCAGCAAGGCCGTCTGGATTTTATTAATGATATTGACGCTTCATTCAAAGATGAGATACTGACTAAGCAAGGTGATCTCCGTAAAGATTGGAAAAATAAAATTGCTCTGCAAAAACATCCCTATCTGAATATCGAATACCTGGGCATATTACAGGATACCACAAAAGCCGTGGTGAAAAATTCTCCCTTATACAACGTAAAAATCCGGCAAGCTATTAACTATGGATTCGACAGGAGAAAAATGATGTTGTATATCCGCAATTCTATTGGAATCCCCGCAGAAAGCGGGTTTGTACCTGCCGGATTACCCTCCTTTGATTCGTCAAAAGTAATGGGATATCATTATGATCAAGAGAAGGCATTGCAACTCTTGAAGGCGGCAGGATATCCCAATGGCAAAGACTTACCACCCATACCGTTACTTACTATACCCGTATATGCCGACCTCGCGAGTTACATCGCAAGTGAACTGGGACAGATAGGGATAAAGGTAAAGGTGGAAACCGTGCAGAAAAGTTTATTGCTGGAGCAAACGGCAAAGTCGGACGCCCTCTTTTTTAGAGGTAGTTGGATTGCAGACTACCCTGACGCAGAAAATTACTTAAGTGTTTTTTATGGAAAAAATCCTGCCCCCCCAAACTATACACGTTATAAAAACGCGGCATTCGACCTGCTTTATGAAGCATCCTTATCAGAAAAAAATGATTCAATAAGGTATGCTCTTTACAGGCAGGCAGACAATGAAATGATGAAAGATGCACCGGTCGTGCCCTTATGGTACGATATGGCCATATGGCTCGTACATCCTTATGTTAAAAATTTCCGTCAAAATGCTTTGAATATGCTTGAATTACGAAACGTCCGGCTGGAAAAGTAATCTACGGGAACAGTTCCTCCACAAAGTCAACATCTTTCTCTATAAATTTTCAATGATTTTGATGGTGTCTTTTACCATTCTCTCGGTGATGCATAAGTGCAAAACAATTCTTATCTGTGTTTTAGAAATTGGAATTACTAAAATATTATGTTGCATAAACCTTTCCGCCAGGCTGGCGGCAGTATAAGGGGCTATTACTTCAAATATGATAATATTGGTTTCTACAGGCATCATCTTCCCTGTAAAATTTTTCAAAAGAAGGGCAGAAGCAATCTCTTTAGCGTGCAGGTGATCGATATTAAGACGCTCAATATTATTTTCCAGGGCGAAAATTCCCGCAGCGGCTATGTAGCCGGCCTGGCGCATACCGCCTCCGAAAACTTTCCTGATTCGACGGGCTTTTTTAATGGTCTTTTTATCGCCGATCAGTAAGCTTCCCACAGGAGCCCCGAGCCCTTTGCTAAGGCAAATCGAAATAGTGTCAAATATCTTCCCATAAATCATTGGACTCTCCTTCTTTTCTACAATGGCATTGAATAACCTTGCGCCGTCAAGGTGCAGGCTCATGTTGTTTGAAAGGCAGATTTCTTTTATTTTTTCAATTTCAGATAAATCGTAACAGCTACCTCCACCACGATTGGCCGTATTTTCAAGACTTACGAGGCGGGATATCGGTTTGTGGATATCATCGCTATTTATTGCTGATAAAATTGTTTCCACATCAATTCTTCCACGATCGCCTTCCATTGGTTTTACCTGGCAACCTGAATTAAATGCTATGCCGCCGCCCTCATAAATATAAACGTGGCTTAGCTTATCGCATATTACTTCATCGCCTGGCTGCGTATGGCATTTGATGGCAATTTGGTTGGTCATGGTGCCGCTTGGGCAAAAGAGCCCTGCATCCATCCCAAACATTTCTGCGGTCATTTCTTCCAGTCTCAGCACGGTGGTATCCTCTCCGAATACGTCATCACCGACCTCAGCCTGGAACATTGCATGCAACATTTCCGGTGTTGGTTTTGTGACTGTATCTGATCTAAAATCTATCATAGCGCGAAAATATGGGACTTATTTTTTTAAAGTTTTTTAATTAGAAAATCTTAGGATACGCATGGTTAACATTATGTTTATATAAATACAACAATCACTATGAAATGCCGATTTTGAGTTGTAAATTTGCAAATGTTTACGGAAGATCAACAACTTAACACATCTTTTGCAACATTCCCCCCTTATTCTTTGTCCTTACATCGTATATTAAATTTACACTGTATATTAACTTTAACTATAATTACACATGAGGCAACTTAAAATTGCTACGCAGATTACCAACCGGGATTCACAAGCAGTTGAGAAATATTTGCAGGAAATTTCCAAGATCGGCATGATTACCCCCGAAGAGGAAACTATTTTAGCGCAGAAAATAAAAATGGGCGACCAGAGAGCTTTAGAACGTCTCACTACCGCCAATCTACGATTTGTAGTTTCTGTTGCAAAACAGTACCAGCATCAGGGTTTATCATTAAGCGATCTGATTAACGAGGGAAACCTCGGATTAATTAAAGCCGCACAGCGGTTCGACGAAACCAAAGGTTTCAAATTTATCTCATACGCCGTTTGGTGGATTCGCCAGTCCATTCTACAGGCGTTGGCAGAGCAGGGCAGATTAGTCCGCTTGCCTCAAAACAAAATTGGCACCTATAACAAAGCTAATAAAGCCTATATGGCTTTTGAGCAGGAACATGAAAGAGAGCCTTCCACTGAAGAACTTTCTGAAATTCTTGAAATGAGCGAAACAGAAATAAACAACATTTTCCAAAGTAATACCAGGCACACTTCATTGGATGCGCCGGTACACGAAGCTGAAGATGTGGCTATGGGCGATCTTTTAAAAGGCCCCGGGGAAACTGATGAAGATGTAATGCATGATTCATTGAAAAATGAGATTCGTCGCGTGTTAAAATCTCTCAGCCCGCGTGAAGCAGAAATTGTGAATGCATATTTTGGCCTTGACGGCGAAAATGGCGTTACTATCGAGCAAATAGGGCAGAAGTATGATCTTACGAAGGAAAGAATTCGCCAGATAAAAGAAAGAGCTATTAAACGCTTACAAAAAGCGAGATACAGCAGCGCTCTTAAAGCATATTTAGGCTAGACATTACTAAAGGTTATTTAAGCCCTTCCCTGTGGAGGGCTTTTTTTTGCATGGAATTTTCGAACATTTAAATTTGATGGCCTGATATTATCACTCAATTACTTCATCTTCTTAGTTTGCTTAATTTTGCAGCCATGAAATGGTTTCCGATCCTGTTCCTTCCATTGTTTTTCCTGGCCTGTGAAAAAGACATAAATTTTACGCTGCACGAAGCACCTGATTTAGTAGTGGTAGACGCTTCGATCGAAAATGGCCAGCCTCCTATAGTTATACTGTCAAACAGCTTTGATTACTACAGTAACATTACCCCCGCCTTATTATCAGGCATTTTCATTCATGATGCTGAAATAAATATCTCAGACGGAACAGAAACAGCCAGGCTAAAGGAATATAGCGTTGACTCAAGCGGCGGTTTTCATATTTTTTATTATTCAACTGATAGCACGGGACCATCGGCAAATTTTATTGGTAAAATAAATACCAATTATTCACTTCAGGTGATTTACAAGGGTAAAGAATATTCCGCATCAACTTTTATTCCGCCGCTCGCAAAAAAAATTGATTCGTTATGGTGGCAGCCAGCACCCTTTACATCCGATTCTTCTAAAGTAATGGTCTTTGTTAGAGCCTCAGACCCACCTGGACTGGGTAACAACATCCGGTATTTCACCAAGTTAAACAGCGGCTCATTTTTACCGGGCTCGCAATCAGTTTTCGATGATCAACTCATTGACGGTACAACTTACGATCTCAGGCTCGATCCGGGCATAGATCGTAATGATCCTGTACCTTTCGATGATAATTTTTTTCATCACGGCGATAGCGTTACGCTGAAGCTAAGCAACATTGACAGAGATACCTATCAGTTTTGGCTAACTATGGAATTCGCTTATCAAAGTATTGGCAATCCTTTTGCTTCTCCCAATAATGTGTTAGGTAATATCAGTAATGGGGCTCTTGGAGCATTTACTGGTTATTCTTCCAGCTTTAAAACCCTGATAATACCTAAATAAATAATATTAAGTTTTCTATACAATTTGAAGTATAAATGCACGCTTCAAAAACACTACATTTGATTATCATTAAATTATGGATATAAACAACGAACATGTACAATGCCTCATAATAGGCTCAGGACCCGCAGGATATACTGCAGCCATTTATGCTGCAAGAGCTAATCTAAAACCAGTTTTATACCAGGGAATACAGCCCGGAGGACAGCTTACCATAACTACGGAAGTTGAAAATTATCCAGGCTACCCTGATGGAATTCAGGGGCCGGATATGATGATTGATTTTGAAAAGCAGGCGAAAAGAATGGGAACTGATATAAGATATGGACTTGCAACAGAAGTTGATTTTTCGGCTTGCCCCTTGAAGGTGCAAGTCGACGAAGAAAAATGGATATCGGCCGACACGATTATACTGTCTACGGGAGCCAGTGCAAGGTGGCTCGGGTTGGAAAGCGAGCAACGGCTTAACGGACATGGGGTTAGCGCCTGCGCAGTTTGCGATGGTTTTTTCTTTAAGGGAAAGGACGTTTGTATTGTAGGCGCAGGAGACACTGCCGCGGAAGAAGCCCTTTACCTAAGTAAAATTTGCAAATTCGTTCACATGTTTGTGCGAAGAGATGCTATGAGAGCCAGTAAGATTATGCAGCAGCGCGTGTTGGGCACAGAAAATATAAAAGTGTACTGGAATACAGAAGTGGATGAAATCTTAGGAAAGGATAAAGTAGACTCCGTCAGAATAAAAAATAATTCCAATGGGGAAACTGAGGTAGTTCCGGTAAGTGCCTATTTCGTTGCAATCGGACATACGCCGAACTCAGACATCTTGAAAGGCTGGCTGGATATGGATGAGAACGGCTATGTAAAAACCATCCCTGGATCGACCAAAACAAATATTGAAGGAGTATATGCCGCTGGAGACTTACAGGATAAAATTTACAGGCAGGCAGTTACTGCCGCAGGTAGTGGATGTATGGCTGCATTAGATGCCGAACGTTACCTTAGTACCCTTGAACACCCTGTGCCGTCAGATAAAGTTATGATGCCGGTAAAAGAAAAAGCTGATTAATGCCTGAGTAAAACACTATCCCTAAATGATAAAAGTTCAGCTGCACCAACTTAAGTTCCAGGCATTTCATGGAGTACTTCCAGAGGAAAATATACTGGGCAATGAATATATTTTTGATGCATCGATGGAGGTTCATGAAACGCTGCCAATTATTACAAGCATCCATGAAACGATAAATTATGCCGACGTATATAAAATTATAAAAGACAGAATGGCTGAACCAACACAGTTGTTGGAAACAATTTTGATGGAAATAGGAAACACCATTCATGAAGTTTTTCCGGAAGTAAGATCTATCAATCTTTCTATTTTTAAGAAGCATCCACCGATAGAAGGTTTTGAAGGTTCTGCCGGTGTCAGTTATCATAAAGAATTTTGATCTAATATTAAGATGTAATTTTTTCCGTTATAAAGCTATGAAATACTTACTCTCACTCATTTCCATCCTAATCCAGTTTTTGGTCTCTGCACAAAACGTTACAGCAGTTGTTTCTCAGGCCCAACAGTTAGAAAATAACATGAATGACGAGGCTGCTGTGGCGAAATATAAACAAGCGGTAATACTGCAGCCTTCAAATATTTATGCCTTATGCAAGGCAAGTGAATTAAGCAGCAGGATTGCATCGAGGTATAAAGAAAACCCTGACAGGCAATCCCTATTTTTTGCAGACGCCAAAGATTATGCAGCAAAAGCTTTGAAAGTGGATCCACAAAATTCGGAAGCGAACTTTGTAATGGCGATGGTAATGGGTAGGGAAGCGATTTCCGCAGGAGGAAAAGATAAAATTATGGCTGTAAAAGATGTAAAGCACTACGCAGATCTCGCGGTAAAATACGATCCTAAAAATTTTAAAGCGTGGTACATCCTGGGTAAGTGGTATTATGAAGTGAGCTCGCTAAATTATATTGAACGTACTGCCGTAAAGGTCTTTTTTGGTTCATTGCCTAATGCAACAATAAGTGATGCTATCAATTGTTTTGAAAGAGCAAAATCGATAAGCCCTTCGTTCGTACTTAACTACCTGTCTTTAGCCAAGGCATATAAGAAGAAAGATGAAGAAGATAAAGCAAAAGAAAATCTTTCTGTAATGGTGGCCCTCCCTGATCAAACACAAGATGATGCAAGACTAAAATCTGAAGGTCGCAGTCTTCTTAAAAAATGGAATTAAGCAGTGTTATTAAAAATAGTTATTCAACCCCTAACAGCACCTTCCCCATTTAATAAATAAAAAAAAATGATTTTTAAAAAAATTGGTTTTTGTATTTCAATGTTTATTTGCAGTTCTCTTGCCGCACAGGATTCAAATTCCGCTTACAATGCATATGATCTTTTCAATCCAAATTTTTACCCTTCGTCAGTTAATGAGTTCAGAACAGCGGATGGCAGGCCGGGGCCCAAATATTGGGCGAATAAAGCCAGTTATAAAATCAATGCCCTCTTTGATGATACCAAGGAGCAAATTACGGGAAATGTTGTAATCACCTATACGAATAACAGCCCACAGGCTCTATCTTTCCTATGGCTCTATCTTGATCAGAACTTATATAATCTGGAATCCCGCGGCCAGGCAAAAACACCCGCGAACAGGCGCAGCCGGTACGGTGATGCAAATTCTAATTTCAGTGGCGGTTACAAAGTCGAAAATGTGAAGCTGTTGTCAATATCCAAAGGTGATTTCTCACAGGTAAAGGTAGACGAAGTTATAACGGATACCCGAATGCAATTGCGCCTTTCCGAGCCGGTAGCTGCCAATGGCGGAAGCGTACAGTTTGAAATAAAATATTCTTTCCTGGTGCCGAAATATGGGTCCGATCGAACAGGAATTCTTGATTCGAAAAACGGGAAGATTTATGCGATTGCACAGTGGTATCCGCGTATGTGCGTGTACGATGATATTGAGGGATGGAATACGCTACCCTACTTAGGAGCAGGCGAGTTTTACCTGGATTATGGCGATTACGATTACACCATTACTGCTCCGGCGAGCCATATAGTAGTAGGCTCGGGCGAATTACAAAACCCACAGGATGTTTTCACCGATGTGCAAGCCAGGAGATATGCACAGGCTAAAGAGAGTGATAAAACCATTGCGATCAGGTCAGCGTCCGAGGTAACCAACCCTGCTTCGAGACCAAAAATAAAAAGCCTGACCTGGCACTTTAAAATCAATAATGCTAGAGATGTCGCCTGGGCATCGTCCGCTTCGTTTATTTTGGATGGTGCAAAAATAAATTTACCGTCGGGGAAAAAAGCCCTGGCGATCAGCGCATATCCTGTAGAATCTAGCGGCGACAGTGCCTGGGGAAGATCAACGGAATATATTAAAGGAAGTCTTGAAAATTATTCCAAAAGATGGTATGAATACCCTTATGCCACCGCAACAAATGTTGCCTCAAATATCAGCGGGATGGAATATCCTTCTATCGTCTTTTGCGGAGCAATGGCAAAAACAAGTGGACTGTTTGGAGTAACCGATCATGAATTTGGGCACACTTGGTTTCCAATGATTGTGGGCAGTAATGAGCGTAAATATGGCTGGATGGATGAGGGATTTAATACATTCATTAACTCGCTCGCAGATGAAGATTTTAACGACGGAGAATACAAGCCTAAGCCGAAAAATATGAGTTCTTTTTATAAATATATTTTCAGCAACCGGAGTGAAACAATTATGAGTACGCCGGACGAGCTGAAGGAATTTAATATCGGCGTTTCACTTTATACAAAACCGGGCTATGCATTGCAACTCCTGAGAAATGAAATCGTTGGTACTAACCGGTTCGACTATGCATTTCGCACATACATAAAGGAATGGGCTTATAAGCACCCGACTCCATGGGATTTTTTCCGGCTGATGGAGAATGCTACAGGTGAAGATTTAGGTTGGTTCTGGAAAGGCATGATTTTAGAAAACTATAAACTTGATCAGGCTGTTTCGGGTGTTGAATATATACAAAATGATCCCACTATGGGAGCGCTGGTCACTATCCAAAATCTTGAAAAGATGGCTATGCCTCTTTACCTTTCATACGAAACACAAACCGGGAAAGCCGGGTCAGTAAAGTTGCCGGTAGAAGTTTGGCAAAATGGTCCTTCCTGGATTGTGAAGCTGGCTACTAATGAAAAAATTAAAAAAATCACTATTGATCCGGATAATGTATTTCCTGATGTAAATGCAGACAATAATACCTGGGTTGATAAATAGTTAGCATTATAAGTTGACGCTATACCTCGCGGATATTCGGGATCAAAGATCGGAAGATGCCTTTTAATAAAACCAGTGTACATCTGCATAAAATGTATATAAGAGGTTAAAGTAATTTATATACAACAATCGTATTGGGATATTGCCCAATTACAGCTACTTTTGCACCCATTTTATGAAACCTATAAGCGAGATATTTCCATTACTGCAGGAGCCAAAGAAAATTATCATAACCTTTCATCAGAAACCAGATGCCGATGCCATGGGCTCTGCGCTGGGCCTCTATCATTTTCTTTTACAATTGAATCATACCGTTACCGTTATTTCTCCA
>JBDSPQ010000158.1:0-5978 GCA_039930305.1 Ginsengibacter sp.
TTTTTTTCTTACCTGATCTGTTGGATGAAAGTTATAACGGGTCATTCCCAAATAAATTGTTCATGCATTTCTGATCAAAACCCCTGAACGCCTCCACGCGCTGCTGTATAAATAAGTAAGGATATAAGTTAGGTAGTAGTTATATCTTATTTCCACAAGATTATAATATTTCCTTTTCTATGCCGTTAGTCCTTACAGTTGGTTGAGCAAGGCACATAGTGCCAGATAAGATTTTTCATTAAAACAACAATCCTGAAAATCCAAATGCTGATCACTTTCTGAAATAAGCCCTAATACTTTTCAGTAAATTATGAAACCTGCCATGTCATTAGTTTTAAAACAACCGGGAAATTGGAGCGCTTCGCTGATAAATGTATTTTCATTTAAAAGGGAACGCTCGATAGCGTCTGCTGTTACAAGCCCTTTGAATGATAAAATAACTATTTTTCTTACCATTGATCAGAATACCATCGGTGACCATTTTAATCCCAATGATCCCGCTCCGCTTTACAAGAGGCAACTCAGTCACCAGTTTCAGCAATACATTATGGCCTCAATAGAATCTGCAAGGAGAGGCTCAGCTTTTCATTATAAAATTACCTGCAAAAATAAAGCTGACAGGCAATACACTGATGCTTTTGTCTATGCTATCAAGCGTCATTTCTCAGCAAAAAAACTTATTTCTATAGAAAGATTTGAAAAATTTAAGAGACGAAGCTATAAGCTTTTGGTAGCCAGTTTGCTCGTGATGATGATTTGCCATGTTTTGGTTCCTTTGGTAATATCTGAGAATGATAATTTTATGGCAGCCTTGCATAACGGGCTAGATATTTTCAGCTGGGTAATTCTCTGGCAGCCGATTGAGAAACTGGTATTTCAATGGAATCCGCATCTCAAAGAGATTTCCCTCATGCATCGTTTGGTGAACGCAGAAATAATAATAACCGACAATGTGTAAGGCCATTTTATTTATGTTGCTCATATTATCAATGCGATCTCAAAGCCAGGAACATGCAGGAGTAGAACAATACTATTATTCTGCCGGCGGATCGTCATCTATAGTTCCGAAAGTTTACTACCAGGATAAAAAAAATTGGTTTGGGGAAATGCGCTATAATTATGAAGCCAATGAAACCATGTCTTTAAATGCGGGAAAAATGTTTTCAAACGATAATGCATTGTTTGATTTTTCCATCACTCCTTTTGCTGGTATTGTTTTAGGGAAACTGAATGGTGGCTCCGTCGGTTCAAACCTAAACCTGGAATACCATGACATGTATTTTTCTTCAGAAGGGCAATACACATTTTCGTTTAGCGATCAAAAGGAAAATTTTATATATAACTGGTCGGAACTGGGTTACCAGTTGAATAAATTGGTTTACACAGGATTGGCCCTGCAAGCTACCCATCCCTACGAACTGAAAAATTACTGGGAACCGGGGATTTTGCTGGGTTTCACGTACAAAAACTGGACATTCCCCTTATACGCATTTAGCCCGGCAAATGATGGTCGCAATTATGTGCTCGGTATAAACTGGGAGTGGAAATATCAGGAGATAAAAACGGCAGCTAAACTTTATTAACGACTGTTACAAAAATATTATAAATCTTTAATCACGGATTATGGTCTTAACGGGAATTGTGCTGGTTGTAATTTGCTTTATCGCTTTCAGGTATTTTTATGCTGGCGTTAGTAGTGTAAAGCTCAAAAATCTGGAATTACAACACCAGGTAGAAAGCATGAACAAGCAACTTGACCTGTTTGCTGAAAGAGAAAGGAAAGCTACGCGAGAAGCAGATATTGCCCACAATGCAAAAACCAAATTTTTATCATCATTGAGCCATGACATACGTACGCCGATGAATGGCGTTATCGGCATGGCCAACTTATTAAATGATACAAATCTTAATAATGACCAAAAGGAGTATACCACCACGATCCTTGATTGTAGTACCAATCTTCTTTCAAGTGTCAACGAGATCCTTATCAACGATATGCTGGAGTATTCTAAAATGGATTCTGAAAATGATGAAATATCGAATAGTCCCTTTGACATCTATAACTTCCTGGAAGAGGTTTTGGATATGTTCGCCACCCGGGCAGCAGAATCCGGTGTTGAACTATTGTATCATGTAGATACTAATGTGCCGGCAAGGATAGTTGCTGATTGCAAGCGCCTGCAAAAGGTGTTGATGAACTTCGTTGAAAATTCCATAAATGCAACTAAACAAGGTGAAATTTTGATTAGTGTAAAGCTTGGTGAAAATGCTGATTTAAAAAGTCTGCCAATATCCTTTACCGCTAGTGATACGGGCACGGGCATTTCATCGGAAAAAGTGCCGACACTTTATAAGGGTATTTTACCGGAAAATTTCTCTACGAAAAGCAGGGAAATAAGTAAAGGTTTTGGGTTGGTAATCAGTAAAAGGCTGGTAGAACAGATGGGTGGCACTATCCTTCTTGAAAATCATCCTGGCAGCGGCTGCAGTTTCACCTTTACTATTGTTACTGAATTCTCTGAGAATTCGTTGCCTGAATTTGAAGATACGAGGCTCTCAGGCTCTGAAGGCAAACAGATATTAATTATCAATAAAAATGCTGTTGCGACAAGATTTCTGAGTAAGCAATTGGAAGACTGGAAATTTATGCCTGTTAACGCATCATGCGGAGAGCAGGCTCTTGAGATCCTTTCCCAAATATCGGTGGACCTGGTGTTGGCAGATGCAAATAGTCTCGAAACCGGGCCGCTAAAGATAACTGAAGAGATAAAGCAGAAATACCCTCACTTGCCGGTAATCCTGATACATTCCGCCAACGATGAAAGCTATAAAATATCCCCTGAATTATTCAGCGCAGTAATTAATAAGCCGGTTAAGCGAAGCATACTCCTCGACAGTATAATCTCAGCCACACGTCTCAACAAACAAAAAGCTGGAAAGAGTTACTCCAACCTCATCCCTGAAAATTTTGCTAAAAAATATCCACTGCGGATTCTTGTTGCAGAAGATAACCCCGTAAACCAAAAATGGATTAAAAAAATTCTCGGGAAGATCGGTTATCAATGTGAAATAGCAGAAAACGGAAACGTTGTTATGGAGAAAGTGAGTTTTGAAAAATATGATCTCGTACTGATGGACGTACAAATGCCGGAGATGGATGGTCTTGAAGCGACCAGGATGATCCGTCTTTGCCTGGAGGTACAACCCGTGATAATAGCGATGACTGCTAATGCAATGCAGGGGGACCGCGAAAAATGTATACAAAGCGGAATGAATGACTACATAAGCAAGCCGGTGGAGCTACATATCTTGCTGTCTATGCTCGAAAAATGGGCATTGTTTGTGCAAAGCAAAAAAGAACTTGTATCAATATAAAAGCTCCGCGTTTTCAGATACTTCTAACTAATGTGTAGAATTATTATTAGAAAACGCACTATAATGAGCAGGATCTCGTTTAGTGATATTGATGTGCGATGCGGTCTAGTGTCAAAGTTGTTTTGAACGCTAAATTTCCAGGCACAAAAATTCAATACACTAATATGAAAACCTTTACACTCACCTTTGCGGTTATAATTTTTTCAGTAACAGGATTTACACAAAACGTAGCCATCAATGCTACCGGCAGTAATGCAGATAATAGTGCGATGCTCGATGTAAGCAGTACTACGAAGGGTTTCCTGATGCCGCGGTTGACAACCACCCAACAAAATGCTATTTCTTTACCGGCTAACGGGCTGACCATCTTTAATACTACGCTCAATACAATCATGATGAATACCGGGACTTCCGTGAGTCCTGTATGGACTGGATTAAATTCGGGGACAATCGATACTTCAAGTATTGCGAATTTTTATGTAAAAGTAAGAAGCGTGTTATCATCAACTGCACCCATTACATACACAAACGGACGGTTTGGAATTACTCAATCAGGTACCTCATCCGATGGCTACCTCAGCAGTACGGATTGGAACACTTTTAATAATAAGGCTGACGCTGCTAACTCGTGGAGTACATTAGGCAACACGCTTTCAGCGGAGCAAAAGATAGGCACATTAAGCAATCACGATTTTCCTTTTTATACCAATAACACCGAGAAGATGCGGTTGACGTCAACTGGCCGACTTGGAATAGGAATGACACCTACAGCGGTATTACATTTGAAGGCTGGAAGCGCAGCTGCTAACACGGCACCCTTAAAATTTACCTCGGGCAGCACAATGTCAACACCAGAAGTGGGAGCGGTTGAATTTCTTACAGATAAATTTTACGGAACCATCACCACCGGCACCAGCAGAAAGGAATTTACTTTTAATGATGCGCCACTCGTTTCCGGACGGGTTCCCTACGCTACGACTAACGGCAGATTGATAAGCTCGACTGCCTTTACATTTGCATCAGCAACTGGAAGGCTTTCGCCAAACTATATAACTCTTGCTGCGGGAACTGCCGCCGTTGGTACAGCGCCATTAGTAATGACGGCTGGTGTTAATTTAACAACTCCAACAGCAGGCGCGGTAGAGTTTGATGGTTCGCATTTTTATGGAACAGTGGGCTCGACAAGGTATCAATTAGATCAGCAAAGTGCAAATTCCTGGAGTACAACGGGCAATTCCGGAACATCATACCTCACAAATTTCCTGGGACCGACAGATAATAGAAGCCTAAGATTTCGGACGAACAATGTTGAGGGAATGATAATTGACAGTACGGGAAATGTGGGAATTGGAACAAGTGATTTTAATTCTGATCAGCCGGAAAAGTTGTTGATAGATGCAGGAACCTATCCCTACAATGGATCTTACACGTACCTCACTCCTGTCAATGCCGTCGGAGCTTCTAATGGCTTTGTGCAAATGCAGGTGCAAAACAGGAGCTGGGGAAATTATTCAAGTTCAGATTTGGTTGCCGCAAGTGACGGTACAAATAATGGGACTTTACCTGTAAATACTTACATACATTATGTTGATTTCGGTATCAACAGTAGCGGCTACACGAATAATAATTCGAATATTCTAAATCAGCCTTATACGGCTTATTTATATTCTACTACGCCGGAGAATTTTTTTATTGGGAATGGTTATAGCGGCAAGGACATGATCTTCTTTACGAATTCAGGGCCAACCAATAATAACAATACGGCTGATGGCTTTGAAGTGATGCGGCTCAAGGGTGGGGCAGCGCGGCAGGTAACTATCGGAACGCCTACACCTAATGGTGCAAATCGCCTGACTGTTAGTGGCTCCGTATCAGCCTCGATGTATAACGTTTCTTCCGACAGACGTTTAAAATTGAACATTAAGAGTTTAAACTATGGTTTAAAAGAGATCCTGGAATTGCAACCTGTAAGTTATAGCTGGAAAGAAAATCCTTCAAAAGATCCGCAACTTGGATTGATCGCCCAGGACGTCAAAGTTGTTGTTCCCGAAATTGTTTCAGGTGATGAAAATACCGGGACGCTTTCTATTAATTATACCGCGATAATCCCTATCCTTATCAACGCCATAAAAGACCAGCAGAAACAAATTGATGAATTGAAAAAGGAAATTCAACTAATTAAGGTACACTAAAAAATAGTGTAAAATATTGACTTCATTTTCCAATCCGTCCTATATGAATACGCTATCCATAATTAAAAAAATATTTACACTTATAATTCTGACAGCGGGGTATATTTCCTCTGTTGCCCAGGGTAAGATCATATTCAACGGAGGGCAAATGATTATGGATAGCAACGTGTATGTAGTAACAAAAGACGTTTCACTCACGGCTCCTTCTAATCTCAGAGTCAATAATTCCACATTGAAAATAGCCGGCATTATCGCAAGTGTTTCCAATATAGATGTACAAACCGGGACGGTGGAAATGAATGGTGCAACATCTCAAATTATCCCTGCTTCGAGTTTTACAGTCAACAAAATAAAAAATCTTATCATCAGTAATAATGTTTCCCTGGCTGGTGAGGACAGTATTACAGGTGT
>JBDSPQ010000159.1:0-5704 GCA_039930305.1 Ginsengibacter sp.
TCTACTTTTTCTTCAAGAAAGATATCCAGCAGGGCGGCAGAGCCCGTACTCTCCCTGGCTTCCGCGGATTTTATTTCAACATCTTCCTTTATCAATTCAAGCGTATTCATAATAATATTTTTGTTTATTAATATTCAATTTTTAAAGCCAGTCCGTTCACATTCTATTCACGTTTGTTGAGCTGTTTATTATCACGTAAATTTCCAATGGCAATATATTGTTTCAATTAATCTTCATCAGTCACACAACCCTCACTTGCGTCTTTCACACTCCTGGCATATTTAAATAAAATGCCTTTTGTCGCTTTCAAGGCCGGTTGTTTCCAGGCTGCTCTGCGCTTTGCGATTTCATCTTCACTTACCTTGAGCACCAGCGTATTTTTCACGGCATCAATCTCTATAATATCGTTATCATTTACCAGGCCAATCAAGCCACCTTCATACGCCTCGGGGGTGATATGCCCAACTACAAAACCATGGGTGCCACCGCTAAACCTTCCATCAGTTATTAAAGCAACAGATTTACCCAAACCCGCGCCAATAATGGCTCCTGTCGGCTTAAGCATTTCCGGCATTCCCGGAGCACCTTTTGGGCCGATATGCCTTATGACCACTACGTCGCCTGCATGAACACGACCACTTTGAATGCCTTCTATTAAATGTTTTTCCCCTTCAAACACTCTTGCTTTGCCTTCAAAGCGCTCACCTTCTTTCCCACTTATTTTTGCAACGCTTCCACCTTCTGCGAGGTTCCCGTAAAGTATTTGCAAATGGCCTGTTTTCTTTAAAGGGTTTTCCAAAGAATGAATGATGTCTTGTTTATCAAAATCCAAATCCGGGGCTTCTTTTAAATTTTCTGCAACGGTTTTACCGGTTACCGTAAGGCATTCCCCATTTAAAAGACCTTTGCTCCATAGATATTTCATCACGGCAGGGACGCCCCCATATTTATGCAGGTCTTCCATTAAATATTTTCCGCTTGGCTTAAAATCTGCCAGCACGGGTATCTTGTCACTTATAACCTGAAAGTCATCCTGCGTTAATTTTACATCTACACTTTTTGCCATAGCAATTAAATGCAGCACAGCATTAGTACTACCGCCCAAAACCATCACAACCACAATCGCATTTTCAAATGCTTCACGTGTCATGATATCTTTTGGCTTAATATCTTTTTCGAGTAATATTTTTATTGCATCACCAATCGATGAACATTCCTGTTGCTTTTCACTGCTTAATGCCGGGTTACTTGAGGAGTTCGGCAAACTCATTCCGAGGGCTTCAATAGCACTTGCCATAGTGTTTGCAGTGTACATGCCCCCACACGCGCCAGCTCCCTGACATGCGTTTCGAACGATTCCTTTGAAGTCCGCTTCTTCCATATTTCCGGCAATCTTTTGTCCTAATGCTTCAAAGGCAGAAACAATGTTCAGATCATCACCTTTGTAATGCCCGGGAGCAATGGTACCGCCGTACAACATAATTGAGGGGCGATTCAATCTACCCATAGCCATAATACATCCAGGCATATTTTTATCGCATCCGGGAATAGCCACAATAGCATCATAATATTGCGCACCAGCATTTGTTTCAATGCTATCTGCAATAACATCACGACTCACTAAGCTATACCGCATCCCATCTGTTCCCATACTAATGCCATCACTTACACCAATAGTGTAAAAACGTAAGCCCAGCAAATCATCTACAGTATTAATACTTTTTTGCACCGCAGTGGCCAGATCATTCAGGTGCATATTACATGGATTGCCATCCCAACCCATGCTTACTATTCCAACCTGGGCTTTTTTAAAATCTTCTTCCTGGAAACCAATGGCATAATACATGGCCTGGGCTCCCGGTTGTGTTTCGTCCTGCGTAAGTGTTTTGCTGTGTTTATTTAATTCGTTCATGCTAAAATTTGGGCTGCTGAATATTTTTTCTCCGTTACATTATTTTTATATGCGCTTTGAATTTTTGCTCCTAAAGTTTCACTCCATGGCTTTTTGAAATCTATATCATCGATGGACGCCATGCCAATTACTTCTGCAGCAGTGCCACAGAAAAATGCACCGTCAACGCCATATAATTCCCGCGAGGTAAAATATTTTTCAGTTACAGGAATCTCAAGTTCCTGGCATATCTCCAATACTGTAGCCCTGGTAATACCTGGCAATATATTTCCAGCGGGAGGCGTAAATAATCGCCCTTCATTTTCCATAAATATGTTTGCACCAGGCCCTTCTGCCACATTTCCGTTCACATCATTTAATAATGCTTCATCATATCCTTTTGCCTTTGCTTCCTGGCTTGCAAGAATTGAGTTTACATAGTGGCCCGTTGCTTTTGCCTCAATTTTAAAACCTTTCGGATTAGGGCGTTCGAATGAAGAGGTCATAACCCGTAATAATTTTTCTCCTAAAAAAGGTGCCATTTTCCAAGCCTCAATTACAATGTAAGATTCTTCATTAAGATTGAAACTCATATTGGCCGGCGCAAACACCAGCGGACGTATATACGCATCCTGCAAATCATTTAAAGAAAGGATTTTATAGGAAGCCGTTACAAGTTCGTCAGCTGTCCATTTGTATGGCATGTTGAGCGCCAACGCAGAATTTTTCAATCTTTCAAAATGCTGAACTTCTTTAAAAATCTTCGTGTCACCATCTGCAGTCAGGTAAGACCTGATACCTTCGAAGACACCATATCCATAATGCAATGTCTGCGTATACAAATCAATTTTTGCATCAACAGCTTTTACAATTTCACCGTTATAATAAATGAATGTTTCCGGATGGTAATACATAATTCAAATTTGATCATAAAAAAAACCCGCCTCTTTTGAAGGCGGGCTATACTTTGACTAATTTTTTCTAAGTAAAAATTCCTCCTTCAATGGCGAAAGGCCCGATAATGACAACGACAATAACAGCAATAGTTAATGCTGAGAGGAGCGTCATTATAATATTTAGTTTGCTAACTACCATTGATTGAGTATTTAACAAACTTACAAACCCTTTTTGCAATAACAAAGAACTTTATTTGTAACCTTTCACTTCTCCACGACCATCGATTCCATTTGGTCCTAACACTTTTCGTTGCTCAGCGACTTTCAATCTTCTTAGATAATAGTCGCTCTTCCAAAGGCAATATTTTTTGCGTTAATATTTTCAGGGATATCATTACTAATGTAATCACTGATAAAATCGCCGATGGTTGAAGTGTAATGGGCATTAGCCGGATCAATGTCGTGCGACACAAAACCGTGAGACAATGTCCAGGCTACGGCTTCCCGCACTTCTCCAGCCTCATGATTGAGTTCAAAATGATCTAACATCATGGCGGCAGATAATATCGAACCAACCGGATTCGCTACGTCCTTGCCTGCAGCCTGTGGAAAGCTGCCGTGTATCGGTTCAAAAAGCGCAGCTGTATCGCCGATAGAGGCCGAAGGCAATAATCCCAAAGAACCGGGAATAACGCTTGCTTCATCACTCAATATGTCGCCAAACATATTTTCCGTGAGAATGATATCAAACTGCTTCGGATTCACTATTATCTGCATAGCCGCATTATCTACAAACATATATTCTACCTCAACCTCAGGATATGACAGCGCCAAAGCCTGTATGGTTTTGCGCCAAAGACGCGAAGTTTCCAGGACATTAGCTTTGTCTACAAGCGTGAGTTTTTTTCGCCGCTGCATTGCCGCATTAAAAGCCAGGTGAGCTATTCTCTTTATCTCATCTATATGGTAGATGCAGAGATCGGTTGCTTCTGTCTGGGTTTCATTTAATTCTTTTTTGCCAAAGTAAATACCTCCGGTTAATTCACGGTATATGATAAAGTCCACGTACTGCAGCTG
The DNA here is from genome assembly GCA_039930305.1 of Ginsengibacter sp. Taxonomy (GTDB): domain Bacteria; phylum Bacteroidota; class Bacteroidia; order Chitinophagales; family Chitinophagaceae; genus Ginsengibacter. Next base: position 3,865 of record JBDSPQ010000159.1, read on the forward strand.
CTTTTCTTTTAAAGGCGAGAGATGGTGCAAAGAACTATAAGTAGTGACGGGCCTTATGTTCGCAAACAGCTGCAACTCCGTTCTCAATTTCAGCAAACCTTGTTCAGGCCTCACCTTTACGGAAGGATCGTTGTCGTATTTCGGATGCCCGATTGCACCGAATAATACGGCATCACTTTGGCGGCAAATATCGATAGTGTGCTGGGGAAGAGGATCTCCTGTTTTATCAATTGCTATAGCACCCATCAAACCATAAAAATATTTAAAAGTATGTTGGTATTTTGAGGCAATAGCGTTTAGCACTTTAATAGACTGCCTGGTAACTTCAGGTCCTATGCCATCACCAAATATTATTGCGATCTTCTTTTCCATTTGTTGTTTCTTTCGTAGTACGGTATTTCCCAGGCTATACTAGTCATCTAAAGTTGACTCGAAAGCCCGTATTTCTTTCAGATTGCTTAAAAGGTAATCAATATCATCAAAGCCATTTAACAGGCATGTTTTTTTATAAGAATTTATATTAAATTTTTCAAACTCTCCTGTCGCATCTATGGTGATGGTTTGTTTATCTACATCTACGGTTAGCTTCGAATTTCTATCCAGCTTAAATATTTTTTCAAGGAATTCATCTGTTACCTGCAGCGGGAGCAGGCCGTTATTCAAAGCGTTGTTTCTAAATATATCTGCGAAAAAACTCGACACGACTACATTAAATCCATATCGGTAATCGACCAGGCTGCGTGCTCACGAGAAGATCCGCAACCAAAATTTTTACCCGCCACCAGGATGGTTCCGTGGTAGGCATTATTGTTCAAAACAAAATCCTCCTTAGGCATATTTTCATCGTCGTTATAATACCTCCAGTCTCGAAAGAGATTGATACCGAAACCGTCGCGGCTGGTTGATTTCAAAAACCTCGCCGGGATGATCTGATCAGTATCAATATTTTCAAGGCGGATGGGAACGAACGTGCTGTGTATTTGTCTTAACGGATCCATAAGTTCAATTTAATAGTTCTCTTACATCAGTAACTACCCCCGTGATGGCAGCAGCCGCAGCCGTTAGCGGGCTTGCCAGCATTGTCCTGGCACCGGCACCTTGTCTCCCTTCAAAATTCCTGTTACTGGTAGAAATGCAATATTCGCCGGCAGGGTTTTTATCTTCATTCATGCCAAGACAAGCGCTGCACCCGGCCTGGCGTATTTCAAAACCAGCATTCTCAAAAATAATATTCAAGCCCTCTGACATGATCTGCGCAGCTACCTGCTGGGACCCCGGACCGATCATAACTTTCACCGTTTCACTTTTCTTCCTTCCTTTAATAACGGAAGCGACTAACCGAAGGTCTTCGATTCTTGAATTAGTACAACTTCCGATAAAGACATTTTGAACAGGCATGCCTTTTAAACACTGACCCGGTTTCAATCCCATATATTCAAGGCCTTTGATAATATTTCTTTTCTCACCTTCATCACTAATACTTTCTGCTGTGGGCACGTTTCCATTTATCGAAATTCCCAGGCCCGGATTGGTGCCGTAGGTAATCATTGGCTCTATGGTTGAAGCGTCAATATCTATTTCTTTATCAAATACTGCATCTTCATCAGAATACAATTTTTTCCATTCTTTTACCCTTTGTACCCAATTCTCACCAATGGGGGCGAAACGCCTGTGATGCATGTATTCGAAAGTGGTGTCATCCGGCGCAATCAAGCCGCCTTTTGCACCCATCTCAATACTCATATTGCAGATGGTCATCCTTGCTTCCATAGAGAGTGAGCGTATAGTTATGCCTGCAAACTCTACAAAATAACCGGTGGCACCGCTGGCAGAAATTTTT
>JBDSPQ010000160.1:0-3559 GCA_039930305.1 Ginsengibacter sp.
CGAGGTGAAACGGGCCAAGATATTTTACGATTGGTTTAAAACGGTTTGCTTTGGCTTCTGCAATCGGGCCGCTGCCTCCTTCGTCCCCACCGATAGTGAGAATGCGCTCCAGGTTACCGCCCCAGGCGCCAATCACATTGTCATATAAATCCCACGTCTTCACACCAAGTGCCTCTTTGGCATAGAAATAATTGTGCGGATCGGGTGTATTGAAGTGTGTAAGGTCCAAAAGACCATCATCAACAATGGCAATGCTGTATGTCATCTCTCGGCCCTGCTGCTCACTAACGGTTACGGTTGATGGTTGTTCCGGCCTTATAATATTAGCCATCGTAATAACGGGTGAAAGAATGGTTTTTTTATTTTCCACGGCCAGGGGCAATACGCCATACATACGGATGGGCAGATCGTTGGCCGTCTGTGAATGCGGCTGCAGCAGGCTTACATTCACATAAATATTCGGAGCCATGTTTTCTTCCGCCTTAAATTTTACAAGGGTTTGTCCCTGGTCTGTATTTACCCAAAACATACGCAAAACTTTACTGCCGGATTCAATACTCATTAGTGCCCTGCCTCCCTTGCTGGTAGGTATGGTAATGGTTATGTCGTCCCCGGTAGCATACTTATCCTTGTCTGATGTAAAAGACAGCATAGAAGCAGCCGTTGGATCATCCATATTCTCCCGGCTTTGCCAGCCAGGTTGCTCTACATAAATTGTCCCGCCTGCCTTATGCCCGCTCTTAAGATCCTTTACGAAAACTAAATACCGGCCCCAGTCATTGTCATTGATATGAAATCCCCATTGGCCTTTGCCATTGGTTAAGTGAACCATTTCGGTTTTTATGAGCTTATTATATTTGTCCTGTGTAAAATTGCTGAGATCATCGCCGTTATTATCCCACCACCACCGCCATTGTATTTTATAGAGCTGCACCTGTACCTCGCGGCTGCCGGGCAGCAGGGCTCCCCGGTTGTCTACATTAATTATTTGCGTTGTATAATCTTTCCCGGTCAACAACAGGCCCCATGGCTTTTCCCCCTCCGGCAATTTTATTCCGGCATAGCTTTCATAAGGGCTGTAAGGCACAGATACATTATCAATGCTGAAGCCTCCGCCGGGCTCAAATACCTTCACTGCGAATTTTGCAGTAAGCATGCCAGGCGCTTGTCCGTCTGAATCGAATGCGGTATTTATCCGGGCATTTCCTTCAGCATCAAGCGGGCCATCAAAAATTGTTTTGCTTTGTGTGCTGTATCCGGAGGTTGGATCATCAAAAGAAAAACCTGCATATTTTGGGAAAGCGGTTTTTGTTGAATAAAATGATGCATCAATCTTTGCTTTAAGATTTTTTGCAATTGCTCCAAACAACCATCTTGCAGATAAAGTTCCGGTTGCCGAAGTTCCTTTTCCAAGAATGGCATCCCTTCCAAAATCCAGGTTTACTTTTAAGCGGTTAGGCATGACCGTTTCTATTCTTAATCTTTTTTCGAAAGTGGCACCTCCCACGCTAAATTTAGCCAGCCAGTTTCCTGTGGGAGCATTTGCATCAATTGCTGTCCTGAACACATTAAATCCTTCCGTTTCATTTGGCTGGATAAGTTTTTTATACAACAGTCCGCGTGGGGTAAAAAGAGCTAATTCCACGGGGTGGCCTGCGGGAAGTGTTTGATCATCATCCTCAATAATACAATTCAGAAATAATGAATCTCCGGGTCGCCATACACCACGCTCACCGAAAACAAATCCTTTAATCCCGCTACTTACTTCCTCACCTGAAATATCAAAACGGCTTAGTGGCAGGCTGCCTCCATCGTCCAGCCGCAGGTATCCTTTCTCACCTTCTCTCTTTGCAATTACAAGAAAGGGTTTCCTTTCCAGCTTAAACATGGCGAAACCTTCGTTGTCACTATTGGCTTTTGCTATTACCTGCTGTTGAAAATCCAGGATTTCCAGTTCAATATTTGCAAGGGGTTTGGTGGTAAGCAGATCCGACACAGCAACCGATATCTGGTTGCCACCGGTTCTTTTTGCAATAATCCCGATATTGGATGCAATAATATTCCTCGAAGCCCAACGGTCTTTATTGTAATAGGAATTTGCGCAGGGATTATCACGCATATTCCAGTCGTAGCCGTAAGGATAATAGTCATCGTAGCGATCCCAGAAATTATCATCAGCACCGGCGACGGCTGGTATAATTTCGTAGTCCGCATTGCCAGCATTGCTATTTCCATTTCCATTTTCACCGGAACTTTCTTCATGGCATTCGTACAAGGAATAAGCGGGTCGAAATCCGATAGTAACACGGTAGATGGCACCTGGTTCTGTCTTTAAAAATTTATCTATATCAAGGGAAAACCTTTGCCTACGGTGCAGATCAACTGTTTTATCATCATCCAGCCTTAATGTTTTTTGCACCACAGGAATTGCCACGCGACGCAGATCTTCGTTACCTCCGAGATCATTATTCTGCAAAAACTGGGGAATATTATTTTCATAAATTTTAATAATATTTATATCTACGGCATTTAGATTTACCGATTCAAAAGGCAGGACTAATTTTCCTGTATTAGGCAGAATATTTCCACGCCCCCGGATGCTGACAGAAGGCAACCTGTTTTCAAAAAAAACATTAGCAGTAAATCCATTTTGCAATGTGTCGCCATAAATATTTTTTATCCCGGAATGTATTTCGACGGTGTAATTCCCATCCAGTTTGTTATCACCATACACTTTCACCTCGCTCCCGTTAATGGTATAAGAAATATCTTGCTGGTTGCTGATCGTGATAAGCCCGGAGAGTTCCTGCCCTACAGCTATCATGCTGCTGAACTGCACTGAGGCGTATTGCTGTGCATCGTTCATTGATGTGATGTCCAGCACTTTAAAATCTCCGGTGGCAGGTATTTCTATCGATTCATGCCCCTTGATATCAATGTCCAGTGGATCACCGTTCCATTCCAGTTCGAGCTTTTCGGCCTTTTCGTTTCGCCTAACATTTTCAACTTTGAAATTGTGTACTTTTTGGTCGTTGTTGTGTTGCCAGCTCACAGCTAAATTTCCTTTCCAACTACTTGCGGTTAACAATTTTTCAACAGCTGCATCTTCTTCTATATCCGCAGTTTCCAACACACCAGGGAGATACATGCTATCTTTTTCATTGGTAGCGCGCAAGCCAAATGAAGTAACCTGGAATGAAGGCTTTACTACCTGGAGATTGAATGTGAATTTTTCATACCCACTTTCTGTTTTAGTCACTTTTCCTAATTGAAAAGAGATTTGATAAAGTTGGCCAGGTTTAAGATTTTCAGAAGGATGAAATTCAATCGTTCTTGCATCCACCCAAATAGCTTTGCCTTTTACAGAAGGTGAAAAGTCAAATAATTCATCAGCAGGAACTTCTCCAACAGGGTGCGTAGTTACCACTTCTGCGGCAAGCCTGATCCGAATAGTGGAAGTTTTGGATACAGTGCCTGTAGTATATGCATCGATATATTTGGCAAAGGCCGGATCTATTTTATTGATAATTTCCTTATCCCTGCAGGAATGAAAGCAACA
>JBDSPQ010000161.1:0-3253 GCA_039930305.1 Ginsengibacter sp.
AATAAAAGAGCCCGGGAAAGTACTTGTCGTTAAAATGGTGAGTGATTTTTTTATCTGATCGAGAGATTTTGCATGCGTTCGTTCAATCATTCAACGGCAACAAGTTATAGTTAGTACGAGGCAGGACAAGTACGCACGGCAAGGCTATGCTGCATACCTGCGCTATGGGGGATAAATTAGAATTTCGGAATGTCGGGTGCCATCCGCAAGGAAACAGTAGTGAATTTTTTTTAAATTGAAAACGATTGCCAAAAACAATTGTTTGTAATAATATTCCTCATGGAGAAAGACTAATTTTTTCACTAATTTCATTTCAGCCAGGCGAGCTGTAAAAATGTATTAACCCCCCCGCTATCCTTAGTATATTTAAATTCTAAAAGTAATGCTATCCGTAGTTTGCAACTACGGATATTATAGCCAAAGACTAATTTTTTCACTAATTTCATCTCACGTAGTTGAGCTGTAAAAATTGCTGAATCACGCTTCGAAATAATCACCAATCACGATTGCAAATGACCAGGCTCTTGTCAAAAAAACTGTTCATCACCACATTGGTTATAATTGCCATGGTGGTTTGCTATGTAGTTTGGGCCATTCCCGGGAGGCGCATAGATTTCAGTGCCGACGTAAAACCAATCTTAAATAAAAAATGTATCACCTGTCATGGCGGGGTGAAAAAGCAGGCGGGCTTCAGTGTATTGTTCCGGGAAGACATGTTTGCGCCAACGAAAAGTGGCAAGCGTGCCGTGGTGCCCGGAGACCCCGCAGCTAGTGAAATGATCCGCAGGATCACTTTAACAGATCCCGAAGAAAGAATGCCTTACAAGCATCCGGCCCTTAGCAACAAAGAAATAGGCATACTAAAAGATTGGATTAGGCAGGGCGCTGTTTGGGGTGAGCACTGGGCCTATAATCCCGTAAAGAAGCAGGAAGTGCCTGCTGTAAAAAGTGAATGGGCAAGGAATGAGGTGGACCAATACGTTTACAAAAAGCTCGAAGAAAATGATTTGGCTCCTTCACCCGAAGCGGATAAAGCAACTTTATTAAGAAGGGTAAGCCTCGACCTCGCAGGCACCTTGCCTTCAGAAGCTGTTACCACGCAATTCTTAAAAAACAATAACGCCAATGCCTACCCTGGTTTAGTTGATTCTCTATTACAATCTCCCCGGTTTGGAGAAAAGTGGGCTTCCATGTGGTTAGACCTGGCGAGATACGCCGACACTAAAGGATACGAAGCGGATAATGGGCGAAATATATGGCAGTACCGGGATTGGGTGATCCGCGCCTTTAATGAAGATATGCCCTACGACCGGTTTATCACTACCCAAATAGCGGGCGACCTCTTACCGGATCCTACCGATGCGCAATACATTGCTACGGGCTTTCAGCGAAACAGTATGACAAATGATGAAGGCGGCACTGATAATGAAGAATTTAGAACTGCGGCTGTGCTTGACCGTGTGAATACTACGTGGACATCGTTACTCAGCACTTCCTTTGGCTGTGTGCAGTGTCACAGCCACCCTTACGATCCTATTCGCCATGATGAATATTACCAGTTCATGGCGTACTTCAATAACACACGCGATGAAGATGTGCCTGCAGAATACCCGCTGCTGCGGCTCTTTAATGATACAGTGCAACGCAAAGTGGATTCAGTATTGAGCTGGGTCAGCCGTTATGGATCTAAACACGAGGTGGCAGATACAAAATTGTTTTTGAAAGCCTGGCAACCGTCCATTTATGCTGAGTTGGCTAAGCCAATTAAAAATGCGGTTATCGGTAATAAGAACTGGTCGCTTTTTTTTCAGAATTATGGGGTAGCAATGCTGAAGCACGTTGATCTTGAAAATGCCGGACAATTGATCTGTAATTTTTCAACAAATAAATCCGGGGGAACTTTACAATTTCGCCTCGATTCAGAAAACGGCCCGGTATTCTGCGAGTGGAACCCTAAAAAAGGAAACTGGAAAAAAGAATTTGTTTCGTTCCAACCCCAGCATGGTATTCATGATGTGTATATTACTTATGAAAATCCTGCGTTGAAAAATAAAGATGACTTTGTAGTGTTCTTCGATTTCTTCGCATTTCTGCCACAACTTCCCGGTAGAGAAAATTCAGGATATGCTGCAATCACTAAATTATATGAAGAGGTTCTTAACAGCGATGTGCCCTCCACGCCGGTGTTGTTAGAAAATCCTGAATGGATGCACAGGGCCAGCTATGTTTTTAAAAGAGGCGCCTGGACGTCGAAAGGAAAACAGGTTGAACCAGGTGTGCCAAAGGAGTTCAGTTTTGCGATGCCTGCCAATGCACCCCGTAACAGGCTTGGCCTTGCCATGTGGCTTACCGATAAACGCAATCCATTAGTATCCCGCACAATTGTTAACCGGGTTTGGGAACAGTTATTCGGAAAAGGCATCGTGGAAACCCTCGAAGATATGGGTACGCAGGGCGAGGCGCCTACGCACCGGGAATTGCTGGATCAACTGAGCTGGAAGCTGATGTATGAATACAACTGGAGCCTGAAAAAGCTCATCCGGGAAATTGTATTAAGTGCCACCTATAGACAGGATTCCCGTATTTCGGAAGAACTGCGTCAGAAAGATCCGGATAATAAATTCTATTCCCGGTCCTCACGGATAAGGCTAACCGCAGAACAGATACGTGACCAGGCTCTTGCCATAAGCGGGGTGATGAGTACAAAAATGTACGGGCCCGGTGTAATGCCGTGGCAGCCTGAAGGCATATGGTTTAGCCCTTACAACAGCGCAAGGTGGAAAAACAGCAGGGATGAAGATCAATACCGCAGAGCGATCTATACCTATTGGAAAAGAACGGCTCCCTATCCATCGGCAATTACATTCGATGGACCCCAGAGAGTGGTTTGTTCGGCCCGGCGAATCACAACCAATACACCGTTGCAGGCACTCGCCGCGCTAAACGATTCGGCGTACCTGGATTTATCGAAACATTTTGCAATAAGGATGCAAAAAGAAGTTGGTAACAATGTGTTATCCCAGATCAGTAGGGGATACGAGATCATGCTTTTTCATCCAATACCGCCAAAAGTATTGATGATATTTAATCATCTTTATACTAAATCGCTGACACTTTATAAATCAGAGCCAAAAAAGATAAAGGAAATGACCGGTGATAGTGCGGAGTATGAAAACGCTGAGACTGCTGCCCTAATGGTAGTAGCTAATGCAATGCTTAACCTGGATGAGGTTATCACAAAAAATTAATGATG
>JBDSPQ010000162.1:0-3375 GCA_039930305.1 Ginsengibacter sp.
ATATCTGATGTATAAAAATCAACATTCTTTGGACTGGCGTTTTTGAGAATAATGGTAGGTACCCACAGCAAAACATTCCGGTAATCGGGTAGATGACTCGAGATATTCTCCAGGTCGTATACACCGGAGAATAAAATTCTCTTTCTTCCTGCAATCCTTCATAATCGATAATGGCCGGGTGCAGCCCGGGGTCATATCCGGAAGATAGCCTTTGTAGTAAGTCCAGCTCACAATTCCTTCAAATATAGAATTGCCTAAAAAGTATTTCCGGGTTACTACATCAACAGTCTTTAATTGCAGTGGATCAGTTAGCATGAACTTGTCCATATCAAAAACGGCGACGCCATCCACCAGGGTTAGAGGATCGTCATTGAACATTTGAGTGCTTACCTGATTCAATAAATTCAGATGAAATGATCCCTGCTTTTTCCTGACATTTACCATGGTTGCATATTCTCTTAATATTTCTTCCACAGTAGTAAAACGCGTATAATTGTCCAGTGCATATTTTGTGTTGGAATGAAGATAAAAAGGCATTGTATCCTTTACTGCCAGGATGGTCTGTCTTATTTTTTTACCCGCATAAATATTTTGAACCTGCATACTGAAATCTTTAAGACGGCAGTTTTCCTAATGTTCCCCTGTTGTTCAATCTTCACCATGAATTAGCAGCGAAAATCCTTCTTAACTTTGTTTTCTAAATACATCAAATGGGAAAATTTTCCGAAAGCGTTCAGCCTGCTCATCGGGCTTTTATCGAAAAGCAACACATTTTTTTTGTTTCGACTGCACCGTTAAGTGAGCATGGTAGAATTAATCTGTCACCAAAAGGGTTAGATTGCTTCAGAGTTTTAGCTGAAAATAGAGTGGCCTATATGGATCTTATAAGTAGCGGAAACGAAACCTCGGCGCATACTTTGGAAAACGGTCGCATCACCTTTATGTTTTGTTCTTTTGAAGGATCACCTAATATTTTACGCTTGTATGGAAAAGGATTCACCGTACTACCGGATACTGAAGACTGGAAAATATATGCGCCGCATTTTAAAATATATCCAAGTACCCGCCAGATTATCGTGGCGAATATTGATTTGGTTCAGACCTCCTGTGGCTTTGGAGTTCCATTGTTTGACTATTCAGGTGAACGGGATATGCATTTTGATTGGGCGGAAGCAAAGGGCGAAGAGGGTCTTCGTGAATATGCAATGGAAAAAAATCTAAAAAGCCTTGATGGTCTTCCTACGGATTTAGGATTAAGACAATCGTAAGGGTTATTGGAAAAAATCCGGCTAAAACAGCTTGAATCTTTTCGTATTTTTTACCTGCAATAATTTTTGTAAAAAATCTTTATTATGCGAAACACGAATGGCCCGGGCAGAAGAAAATTTATGAAATTATCTGCTTTGAGCATGAGCAGCCTCGCTTTACCACCGTTTTACAAACGGGCAAAAAATACTGTTGCGGTTGCAACAATTCAAAGGAAAATAAAAAAGCGCAACGTAGTATGCGTCGGCGCGCATCCGGGTGATCCGGAATTTGGCTGTGGCGGCACTATGGCAAAATACAGCCAGGCGGGCGATGATGTCATTTTCCTCTACCTCACCAGGGGTGAGGCATATGACAAAAAAAAATCATTTTCAGACGCAGCTGCCTTGCGTACGAAAGAGGCTGAAAAATCCTGCAGCATTCTAAAAGCAAGGCCCGTTTTCGCGGAACAAATTGACGGTAACACAGAATTAAATAGCAAGCAGAATGAAAATTTTACACAACTCCTTTTATCTCTGAAACCTGACGTAGTTTTTACGCACTGGCCCATTGATGCGCACACAGATCACCAGGTTGCCGGATCACTCACGCTGACTACCTGGCTCAGATCAAAGAAACAGTTTCAGTTGTATTTTTATGAAGTAAATACCGGCAGTGAAACGATGGGGTTTACGCCTACAGATTATGTTGATATCTCGGCTGTGTTGCCGTTAAAGGAAGCCGCGATGTTTGCGCACATTTCACAGGAACCATTAAAAGTTTATGAAGATTTTTTTAAAGCGATGCAAAGTTTCAGGGGTTTGGAAAAAGGTGTTAAGGCTGCAGAAGCTTTTGTGCACTTTCCGGCTGAAACGACTACCATGCCTGGCTTGTAATGCCGGTTTTATGCCGATGATTTCTCTTCCGCATATTTTTTAAAGTTATCCAAAATAGATTGCCAGCCCTTTTCCTGCAGTTCCAGCGAATTCGTTTCCTCAGCCTCAAATATTTCCGTGACGTGGGTCGTATTGCCGTGAGCATTGAATGTGATTTTTACCTTTCTGTCATCGTCCAATGTGTACTCAATGTATTCATGTTGCTTTATTACGTTATTGGTTCCACCAAAATCAAAGCCAACACTGCCGTCCCTGGCTTCCATTCGGGACGTAAACCGGCCTCCTTCCCGAAAGTCATTTTCAGCCTTCGGAGTATGCCAATCATCTGATGCATTGTTCCATTTTATTATGTGCTCTGGCCTTGTCCAATATTCCCAGACTTTTTCTACCGGCGCATCGATTTCGGTTTTTATAGTAATCGCGTTTTTATTTTGTGCTGACATGATTTATGATTTTGTCTTTGATAAATGCAAATACAAAACAAATTTCAGTGAAATATTTAAATAGCAGTTGTGTGAAAACGACATTTTAAGGTACGTTTCCGACAAAAAAATAAATTACTGCTCCATTCAAATTAATTTAAGGAAAAAAAAAGTGTGCTCACTAATTGCTAACAGCCCGACCTTAATTGGTTGCAAAAAAGTATAGCATATCGAAAAAAAATCTATGGGAAATTAGCTCTTGCCATTTAATAAGTTAGTTATATGACCTGATCTTTTTTCCTTCGCATGCGCACTTAAATTTTTCGGATAATTGCTTCGTTAGAATTGGTGAAAGCCCATTGAAACAAACTCCAGTACTTCGGGAAGTGTGGCACGCCAGTACGTCCAGCTATGACTTCCGTCACGGGTACGAAATTCATGCGGTATTTCTTTTTTGCGCATAGCAATATGTACCAGGGAATTTCCTTCGTATAGAAAATCATCATCACCACAATCGATATACCAGCGAACAGCTTTTTTCAAACTATCAGGCATATTGTTGATAAGGGCAGGCACGCTTTGCCGGTCATAGTATTTCTTAATTAGTTCATCCGAAATGTTAGGCGTTGCTCTTTTTAGCCTGCTACCAGCTTCCTCCAGCGTCAGCGGGCCTGTGCCGGCACTCAACGGACAGGCAGATGAAAATAATTCCGGGTGATGAAGCGCATAGGTAAATGTGCCATCACCGCCCATTGACAACCCGGAAACGGCCCGGTATCTTTTGTCACCTTTAATACGATATTTTTTTTCAA
>JBDSPQ010000163.1:0-8314 GCA_039930305.1 Ginsengibacter sp.
TGAGTTCTTCTTTAGATTTAACAGAAGAAATTTTTTAAGCAGCATTTGGCATAAGTTGATAAATCGATTTATGATGAACAAACCCTACAGCTATATTGCCAATGCGTGCTAAATGGGTAATCCTATAAAAAAAATTAAAAGTAACACGACCATAAAACCACCTTTCTCAACTAATGACATGTTGAATATTCAATCAGTCGGTGATGTCCATTTGTCGCCTGATGGAAAGAACGTGGCGTGTGTTATTACTTCAGCAAAAAATAATTCCACGCAGACAAATATTGTTTTAATAGATACTTTATCAAAGAAGCAAAAAACTTTGGCTGAGGGTGAATCGCCACAATGGTCGCCTGATGGAAAATTAATTGCATACCTCGGCGACAATAATGGGGTTACTGCAATTTTTATTTATGATGCTGTAAATGATTCTAACGAATTTCTTGTAAATATTTATGAATCCGGTTATTTCATAGATCATTATGCGGTTAATAATTTTTGCTGGTCGCCTGATGGAAAAGCAATCGCTTATGTAAGTACGGAAACTTTTACAAAAAGTGACAGCAACCCTTTATGCAGAGAGTTTACGCATTTGTTGTATAAATCAAAAGGTGGACGAGGGCGACAGGTTTACGCTGATAACAGGCGCACGCACATTTGGATAATTTCCATCAAAGAAAAGATTTCAAAACCTGTTTTTATAAATGAACACAATCAGCATTCCATATCATTTTCTCCGGATGGGAAAAAGATTTGTTTTATAAGCAACACAACTGGCACTCCGGATATTAATCAATGGAGCAGGGTATTTTCAGCGGATGTATCAAACGGCGAAGTAAATAAAATTTCCAACGAAAAGGGTTCTGCATTTCTACCTTCATGGTCACCTGACGGAAAGTATGTAGCTTATTTAGGAATCACAAGTGAAATAAGTACTAATGACAGCCCGGCCGAGGATACACAATTATATATTATTCCATCCTCAGGCGGAGTTGCTAAATGCTTATCACGTTCTCTTGACCGGCGTATAGAACAAATTTCATGGGATGCCTCTTCAACCAGCATTTATTTTACTGCCGGAAATGCAGGCGACTCTATTTTATCCCGTGTTTCAATTTTATCAGGCGAAAGTGAAAGTATTATTTCTACACAGGGAAAAGTGACAGAGTATTCAATTGGTAATGATGGTAAACAAATAATTTATGTTCACACTGATACCACTCACGTTGCTGATGTATTCATATACGACGTAGAAAATCGTACGAAGATTCAATTAACTCATTTCAGTGGAGATCTATTAAAGGACTGTACGCTTCAGCCTGCCGAAACCTTTTGGTATAAAAGTTTTGATGGTACTAACGTACAGGGTTGGGTCATAAAGCCGTATAATTTCGCTATTCAAAATAAATACCCTTTGATTTTAGTGATTCATGGCGGCCCGCATAATATGTTCGGGTACGAATTTGAAGACAGGATGCAACTTCTTTCAGCAAATGGTTATGGTATTTTATTTATTAACCCCCGTGGCAGCAGTGGCTACGGGCAGGAGTTTTCAAATGGGTGTATGAAGGCGTGGGGAGAAGGCGATTACGAAGACTTAATGTATGGGGTTGACGCAGCCATAGAAAATAATAATTGGATTGACGCAGCAAGGCTTGGGGTAACCGGCCAAAGTTACGGTGGCTATATGACCAACAGGGTCATCACCAAAACAAAAAGATTTAAAGCAGCTGTTGCAGATGGCAGCATTAGCAATCTTATCAGCTTTGCCGGCACTTCTCTTTATCATTCTCTGATGGAATCTGAATACCAATTATCAGTGTATGATAATTATGATGCGTTATGGAAGTGCTCGCCGCTGAGAGATGTGAAAAATGTGTCAACTCCCGTTTTGTTTCTGCACGGCGAGACGGATAATGAAGTTCCTATATCGCAGGCCCAAGAAATGTTTATAGCGCTGAAGAAACTTGGGGTAACAACATTGTTTGTTCAGTATGCAGGAGAAGGACATGGATGGAGGCCCGATTTAAAACCCAATGCAAAGGTTGATTTGTTGACAAGAATGATTAATTGGTTTAATAAATTTTTAAAAAATGTGTCGGATGATAAATCAAAATGTGATTAGAAGATTTTCTTTACGGTTTTATGATTGATAAATTAATAAGCTAATAAGGTTTAACCCAAATGACTAGACAGCCTTCAACTAAGGTTTAGTGCTGTTAATCACAAAGCCCTCATAGGATTGCTAAAAAGACACAACAAGTAAATTTCGGTTATGAAAAAAAATAAAAGCTGGATAACTTTCGTAATTATACACGTAATTTTTATGGGGGTGTGGGGGGCTCTTATTGAGATTCCTGAAAAGAATGGATTTCCGGCAACGTTGGGTTATGTGGTGTGGGCGCTCACGATGATCCCGGCTGCCGTTGTAGCTTTGGTTATTAATAAATGGAAACTGGAGTATGATAAGCGCTCCATTTTCTGGGGATGTTTAGCTGGTTTGCTTGGAGCCATAGGGCAATTGGTCCTATTTGTTACTTTAAAAATCGCGCCTGCTTATCTCGTTTTTCCTTTACTTTCTCTTACGCCTGTCGTAACAATTTTGCTTGCAGTTTTTCTATTAAAAGAAAAAACAAGTCGTCTCGGCTGGATAGGTATCATGGTTGCCGTTATCGCGATTTTATTACTTTCGTATCAACCGCCGGGCGATGATAACAGCAACGGTTACCTGTGGATGTTGCTGGCAGCGATTCCATTACTATCATGGGGAGCGCAAGGTTACGTGATGCGTTTTGCAAATGAAACGATGAAAGCAGAAAGCATCTTTTTTTACATGATGCTCAGTTCCGTCGTGCTCATTCCAGTTGCATTATGGATGACTGATTTTTCACAACCAATAAACTGGGGTTTCAAAGGGCCTTACCTTGCAGGCTTTATTCAAATATTAAATGCATTCGGGGCTCTTTGCTTAGTGTATGCTTTCCGTTATGGAAAAGCGATAATCATTGCACCCATGACGACTGCCCTCTCACCGGTTCTTACTGTTATAATTTCCCTGGGCATTTATGCAGTTATCCCGCATCCTGTAATTATTGGAGGAATGGTATTGGCTATTGTCTCTGCTTTTTTAATGGGAGTTGAGGAGACTAAAACGGATGCAGCAGAAAACAAACCAATGGATGCGGCAGAAAACAAATCAACTTTATATAAGGTATGAAAAGAGAAAATTAATATTTCTGCTTTCAAAGAAGGTAAAACAATAGAAAAAATATGTTACAACTTAAAGATCTGAATCTCGCCCGGGAATACAGCGGTGTAAGGGGCGCCAAACATACAGCAAGCGAAATCGCAGGGCAGCCAAAATTATGGAAGGAAGTATGTAAGCTTTTTTTGGAAAAAAAGGAAAGCCTGGAAGAATTTTTGGCGCCCGTTTTAATGTTAAAAGATGTAAGAATTATTTTAACCGGGGCCGGGTCATCGGCTTTTATAGGAGAATGCGTTCAGGGAATAATGCAGGCCGAAACCCAAAGAGTGGTGCAAGCCATTCCTACCACCGACCTTGTTACACATCCGGAATTATTTTTTCTAAAAGAAGTTTCAACATTGCTTATCTCATTCGCAAGATCTGGTAACAGCCCTGAAAGTGTTGAGGCAGTAAACCTGGCCAATCTTTACTGTGAGCATATATTTCATTTAATAATTACCTGCAACGAAAATGGACGGGTTATTCAAAACAGCAACTTCAAAAACTATTACACTTTTATTCTTCCGGGCATTGCTAACGATAAAGGGCTTGCAATGACCGGTAGCTTCACCTCAATGCTTTTATCTGTCATGCTTATTTCGAAGCTTTCTAAAACAAGCAATATTGAAACTAAGTTGCAGGAAGCGATATCGAATGCAAAAAAGATTTTGACCAAATATTTACCCCATATAAAAAATGTGGCAAAGAACAAATATAAAAGAGTTATTTTTCTAGGGTCCGGGCCACTTCTCGGTATTGCACGTGAATGCCAGCTAAAGCTGCAGGAACTCTCTGATGGGCGGGTTATTTGTAAGCATGATTCCTTTCTCGGGTTTAGACATGGTCCCAAGGTTGTTACCGACAAAAGGTCTTTAATAGTTTATTTATTTTCTAATGATGATCATGTTTTTCAATATGAAAAAGATTTGGCAAAAGAGATTGCTGCCGGTTCCACTTATTTACCTGCGTTATGTTTCGGCAGAAAAATTCCCGGACTGGAAAATTCTATCCTTGATATTGAATTTGAAAATTCAACGCTGCAGTCAAATGACTTTTATATTATTCCTGCGGTTTTAACAGGCCAGCTTTTGGGTTTCTATAAATCTTTAGAATTGGGATTGATGCCGGATAACCCTTCAGTGAGCGGCGCTATCAACAGGGAAGTACAGGGAGTCACCATTTATGAAACTGCATCTGTCTTATAATGATTTTTATATCGTTGAGTTAAGTTTACCCAAATGAATAACAAGAATATTTTAGTTATTGGAGAATTAAACATAGATATAATTGCAGATCATATCAACGGCTTTCCTGTAACAGGCCATGAAATTTTAGCTGATAAAATGAATATAACATTAGGAAGTTCATCAGCAATTTTTGCTTCTAACATCGCTACACTTGGCGTCAACACTTCGTTTTGCGGTTTGGTGGGCAAAGATTTATTTGGTGAATTTATTTTGGATGAATTAAAAAATAAAAACGTTAATACCTCTCACATTTTACAGTCGGAAAAACATAATACAGGTGCGACTATAGTTTTAAATTATTCCCAGGATCGTGCAAACATTACTTACTGTGGTGCAATGGATGCATTGGACATCACTTGCATTCCTTTTGCTGAATTTCATAAGTTTGACCACCTTCATTTTTCTTCCTATTTCCTGCAGAAAGGGATGCAGGCAGATATTGTAAAATTATTTATAGAAGCAAAAGAACGAGGGCTCACTACCTCTCTTGATATACAGTGGGATCCTAAAAATAAGTGGGGTTTCCCATATAAAGATTGCCTTCCCTTTGTAGATGTTTTTTTACCTAATGAATCAGAAATATTGATGCTGTCAGAAGAAAGCGAACTTAATAAAGCTTTAGAAAAAATAGGAAAATTTGCAAACCAGATTGTTGTGAAACTCGGGTCAAAAGGCGCCTTAGCCTTTGAAAAAGGAATTGCCATTTCTTCCCCGGCTTTTTTACACAATCATTTTATAGACGCCATCGGCGCAGGTGACAGCTTTAATGCTGGGTTGATTTCTAAATATCTTTTGCAATGTCCTCTCGAAGAAAGCCTTCAATTTGCAAATCTTGCCGGAGCAATTAATACAACTGCTTCAGGCGGTACTGCTGCATTTAAGGATCACGAATCTTTTAAAATAAAAGCAAAAGAACTATTTAATATTTTATTGTAAATAATGACACTCAAAGAAAAATTACAGTTATATACTACTGAGAAAAAAGGGCTGTTGGCCACGAATTTTTATAACCTTGAAACATTGCATGGTGTACTTAAAGCGGCTAGTGTTACTAATCAGCCAATCATTCTTCAGCTTACAAAAAGTTCGATCGAATATATAGGGCTAAAAACTGCTGTCAATTTGGGAAGGATTGGCATGGAGGAGTTTGGCGTAGAAGGGTGGCTCCATCTTGACCATGGAGATTCTGTTGATTTGGTGCAAGCCTGTTTAGATGCGGGGTTCGATTCTGTAATGATTGATGGAAGTGAGTTGTCTTTTGAAGAGAACATCAATATAACTACAGAGGTTGTTAAGAGAGCCAGGGGATATAATGCACATGTTGAAGCAGAGTTGGGCTACGTGGCCAAACTTGGGCAATCATCTCAAAAAGTATTTACTCAGCCAGGTGAAGCCAAAATATTTGTGGAACAAACAGGCGTTGATGCGCTTGCTATCGCTATTGGTACGGCCCATGGTTTTTATAAAGAAGAGCCAAGTCTCCAATTTGGAATTCTTTCAGAAATTCATAATCAGGTAAAGGCAACATTAGTTTTGCATGGAAGTTCAGGCCTGCCTGCACAACAAATTAAAGAAGCTATATCAAAAGGTATTTGTAAAATAAACCTGGCGACAGAAATTAAAAATATCTTTATGAAAACACTCCGGGACTCTCTTAGAAATACTGAGGAAATTGATTTACGAAAAGTCTTTCCTAAAGCGACAGAAAAAGTGACTGAACTTGTAAAAGAGAAGCTTGAGATAATTACAAATAAATGCTGTGATGAGATTTAATATAAGCCCTAATAAAATTGCTCCTGCCAATATTCCAGAGGCTTTCCTTGTAAAAAAATCACGGTGCGATTATAAGCATGAAGTGGATAAAGACAAAAAGAAAGGCATACAAAAATTGATGACTTATCTTAAAAAAGGTTTTCTCTCAAAAATTACAGATCGGAGCAACAATTTTCAGGCACTTGATTGTTACGGGCTTATTGTAAAATTTAAAAAGCTTCCATCTTATCTGAAATTGTTGAAATCATATTTAACTCATTGCCACTTGCATTTATAAATGCAATCCTTTAAATTTTTTCATTCTCGTCTTTTGCAATTTCCATCCTGACGATAAAAATTTGTTTTTTTGTTTCGATTTCATTTCTTGATTTAAATGGATTTACCTTTCCTTTTCATTTGTCTTTTCTTTTGTATTAAATTTTCCCGAATGTTCTCAACATCTTTTTTTGCGCCGAGGCTTTTCTGGACGATTTGTTTAGTGTACTGCTCAACACTATTTTTAATCTTTTCCAGCGCTTGCTGAAGAGTCAAATCAATTAACATCTCGGGCCTGTCTGATTGTTCTATATCTTCGGTATGTAATATTTCTGTAAGTACGGTGCGTTTGTCCTTAAATGGAAATTTCTCCGTGAAAAAATTCATCATTTCTTCAAAATTAAAGCGATCACACAGCACAGCAAGATCAACATAGTCTTTTTGTTCTTTACGGCTACTAATGCTATCTAGTTTAAACGCAGCGATGTCTTCAGGACTCGCAAGCCTGATGCCATCTTCCATAATAGGAGGACGAATGAACTTTACTGCCCAGTTGTAAATGGCCACTTTTCTTTGCTCGCTTCGATCATCCTCCAAAGCCATCAGGAAACTTATTCCATGAGGCTTGTCCCGTAAAAATTCTGCTTGAGGAAAATGGTCAAGGAGTGCCTGTTTTAGCCCGGGAATATTAAACGATCCATTTGTAAAAAAATCGAGGTCTTCAGATTTTCTGTGACCAAATTGAAGTGCGAGAGCCGTTCCGCCTACCAAACAAAAATTTTGTAATTCTGGTACAATAGAAAGATTCTTTAATACTTTCCAAAGAGGCTCGTCAATTGTTTTTGTGTAAAGCATACGACTTAAAATCTTTTAAAGGAATCGAAAGAAGTGTATGCGCCAGGTACATGGCATCTTTCTGGAGATATGCATTATTGATGAGTATCCTCGCACACTCTTCTTTCCCATAGAAAGACAGAAACTGTAACACATCATCAAGTTTACCCCTGTCAAAAATTCGCGATACTATATTTATCTTATCTGCGTGCAAATCCATTTTCTTTATGTCCGTATCCCAGAAAGCATACTTCGGTATTGACGGCGTATGATGAACCTTTACATCCATACCATAAAGTTACAATTCTTCTTTAAGCACTTAAAAGATTATGAACTTGATTTTCTTGTCTGTAATGCTTTGTCCAACACTAAGTTTTTTAATTTTTTGCATTGCTTGTAATTATGTCTAACTCAAAATTATCTGCATTTATAAATGCAAACCCTTTGATTTCTTCTTTCTCTTTTTTTGCAATCTCCATTCAAATGGCAAAGCTTGGCTCGCTTGTTCTGGTTTCATAAACTGATCTAAGAGACTTTTCTCTTTACTTTGTTCTTTATTAGTTTCTTGAGTCTTATTTTGAGAGATCATTTTTGAATGAGAAGATGGCGTGGGAGAGTTATGTAAGTTTATTAATTGATGCTGGGAAATTGTCCTTTCAAGATTTTTAATTGAAAACTTTCTATCAATTTCACTTCCCTTGTATTTAAAATCGCCAATCTTAAAACCGATGCCTTGCAGCTCACTTGTTTGTCCTTTGTATTTATATAAAGTTTCAATGTTTTGTTTGGCCAGTTTACTTTTTAAATCATCCAGGTTTTTGCTTTTTGGAAGTAGTACCAAAATTGCCTGGTAAATAATGTAACGGTTAGCTTCTTTTTCATTCAATGCTTCAAGGTTAGTTAGGGATAAATTTTTTGAAACAGCTTCCTTTAATTCATACTTTTTTGTAAGGCTTTGAGCAAT
>JBDSPQ010000164.1:0-2647 GCA_039930305.1 Ginsengibacter sp.
GGCACAGGGAATACCTGAGGGAATGGCCCTTTTTGGTATTCCGGCATGGATGGCCATGAACAACAAAACACCTGGCGAAATAGGAGGTTTTGTAGCTGCAGTCGGGCTCCCGTGGAGTTTTAAAATTATTGTGGCTCCACTAATGGACAGGTTTACATACTTACCTATGGGGCGGCGTAGGCCATGGGTCATGTTTGGACAGTTGGGTCTGATGGCGAGTTTTATAGCAATGGCCTTCGTGCCGGATCCACTGCACAACCTTACATTATTGATGGCTGCAGGGTTTAGCGTGGGATGTTTTGGTGCCTTCCAGGATGTGGCTACAGACGGGATGGCTATTGATATAATTCCGGTTAGCCAACAGGCAAGGGCGAACGGATTTATGTGGGGCGCAAAGATCATCGGGACATCTGCATCACTTTCAATCGGCAGCTGGCTACTCCATAAGTATGGATTTTCCACCTCAATACTCTCGCTATCCGTTGTGGTTTGCCTCATCATGCTGGTACCCGTTTGCTTAAGAGAGCGGCCGGGGGAAAAACTTCTGCCCTGGAGTAATGGGAGAACTTCACCTGAAACTAAAAAAATACAACTGACCAACTGGGCGATTATTTTCAAATCGTTGTATCGCGTCTTTAGTTTACGCAATAGTTTGTTACTCGCCCTCATGGCCTTTATCACGCAAGGGGCATTTAATTACTTAGATACGCTGACCCCCATTTTCACGGTGCAGGCACTTGGCTGGACAGACGAGACTTACTCGCAAATTTTTGCAACTGCCAGCCTTATAGGCGGTATCGGTGGCATGCTCATCGGCGGATATTTGATAGACCGGTTTGGTAAAATTCGTATGCTGAATATTTACTTTGTCCTGTTGATCGCCTTAACATCAGCTTTATCATTTGGAAAAATGTATTGGACCGAGCGGTGGTTCATTACCAGCTTCATGGTGGTTTATGAAGTGCTTTACGTATTTACAACAATTGGAATATTTGCGTTAGCGATGCAGTGCTGTTGGAAAAAAGTATCTGCGAGCCAGTTTACCTTATACATGACTATCGCCAACCTTGGACGTATTGCTGGCGCCGCGTCCATTGGCCCCGTTAAAAGCCACTTTAGCTGGCATTACAGCATTCTATTTTTTGGAATAATGATCGGGTTAGCATGGGTGTGCGTTCAATTTTTAAATCTAAAAAAACAGGAAAGCGGCATTTCTACATTGGAAATAAGGGAAGCTGAAGAGGAGCGGCTGAGGGAACCTTTCTTCGAACGTATTTCATTGAACTAATACAATAGAACGGGTAAAAATAATTCACTTTAAATTAAAAATATGAACACGATCAACACAGTTTTCAGTAAATTTTTTACGGTAGCTTTTTCCAAAAAATCAACAAGCAAATTTCAGATGCTCGCCGGATTAACCGGGTTTGCTGTATTTATTGCAAATACCACTTTGGGCCAGGTAAGTGATACTAAAAGCAATCATTTACCCGCATATGAATCTGCAAATCCGGCAGACTGGCCAAAAAATCCTGGGACGGTTGTAAATGCACCAGGAAAAGATAAAGTGGCCACTGATGCAGATAAAGTGAACGGTTTGGGAATAGCCCGTGTGGCCAGCGAAAAAAGACACTCGTCCCCTCAGCATTTACCGGGAATTATCTATGCAACAGAAGCAGAAAATCCGGTGGATTATGACGAAAAATGAAATGGAGATTGCTCCGCACAGCCTGCTCCCAAACATATAAAGCGATCTAAAATATCAATGATAACTGATGGAACCTAAAAAGAACTAACCAACCTGCGGTGGAATTTCCGCAGGGGCGATACCGAAAAGCCAAACGAGTAGGAAAAATAAAAACTAAAAAATGAGAAAAGTATTAGTTGCGGCAATCATTACAATTATGGTTGTCGGTTGCAGCCAACCCGAACAAAAAGATAACACAGCTTCCCAACAAACTGATGAAATGCAATCCTTGTATGAGGCTAACCTGGCCACCTTTAAAACAAGTATTGCCGCTTTTGAAAAAGAAGATTTGAATGCATGGGCGGCAGCAATTGCTGATAGTGCCGTATGGTTATCTCCCGTTTATGGGGATACAGCCACCACTAAAGCACATTGGATGGAATCCATTAAAAGCACAATGGACAATAACAGCAATCTTCATTTAACTGAGGCGCAATTTTTACCTGGGGTAGATTCAGCCACACATCAGCCTGACGGAAGTGTACGGTACTATGGCACCTGGCATGGTACGCCTGCATCGGGCAAAGAGGTAAGTGTAAAATTTTATGGCACTTATGATTTCAACAACGATCATAAAATAATATCTGGTGATGACTTTTATGATGTTGGAGGAGTGATGAATTCACTAAAACCGCAATAAGAAATTTTTTTATTGGATTAGAAATAAAAAGTGAAGCCCGGTAATCACTTTAAAAAACGGGCTTGTTCTGCACAGGCATCTCATGCAGAGGCGTTGTTCTGAAAAGCCAAACGAGTAAGAAAAATTAAAACTAAAAAAATGAGAAAAATTATTGTCACAGCAGCTCTTTTCTTTTTGGGATTAACTGCTTTTTGCCAACAGGAAGAAAATGGTACTATCTACATTAAGCATCCCTTCATTGATGTGGTAAATAAAACTGC
>JBDSPQ010000165.1:0-4221 GCA_039930305.1 Ginsengibacter sp.
TGAAAAGTGACGGAACGGTTTTATTTGTGGCAGACCGCGGTTATATTTCCCATGATAAAGCGGGTAAGCCATACCGTATGATTGGTTCCATGTTGGATATTACCGACAGGATTTCTTCGGTACAGGCAATCATTGAGCGAGAACAGAAATATCAGAATCTTTTTGAAAGGGCCAGCGATAGCATTGTCGTGCATGATATGACCGGCCGCATCCTGGACATAAATATAGCTGCAACAGAGTTTTCAGGCTATTCCACACAGGAGCTGAAAACTATGAATGTTGCAGACTTACTTTTTTGGGAAGACCTTGAAAACTTGCCATTACCATTTGACAGGCTGCAAGGAGGCGAAACTACTTTCACGCGGCGAAGAGTAAAAACCAGGGTGGGTATTGTACGTATAATGGATGTGAGTTCGAAATTGTTGCCGGATGGCAATGTTATGGCAGTTATCAGGGATGTAACTGAGAAAAGCGAGATGGAAAAGGCTTTAAGCAATAGCGAAATTCGATTTCGTACATTGGCAGGCAATGCACCTACTGGTATTTTTGAAACTAACAGCGATGGTGAAACGATATACGTTAATGCCAAGATGATGGAGTATACTTCTCTGACCTTTGATGAATTGCTTGGTTCTAATTGGATTAAAAGCGTTCATCCGGAAGACCGTCATCAACTTGTTGAGGAATGGAAACAGAACCTTGCGCTGAAAAGAGAATCATCATTAGATTACCGGCTGGTGGATAAAAAGGGTAAGGTAACATGGGTAAGCGCAAAAGCTTTGCCTGTACTGGACAAGCAGGGAAAGTTCAGTGGCTACCTGGGTACGATCAACGATATAACAAAAGAAAGAACGGCATTGCTGGAGTTAACTAAAAGCGAGGAAAAATACCGTCTATTGGTTGAACAAGCTTCCGATGCAATTTACATTACTGACACAACAGGCAGAATAATAACGGTGAATAAAAGCGCTTGTCTGCTATCACAATACACAGAAAGCGAATTGTTGCAAATGTCGATCTATGATTTCTTAAAGAGTGATGATTTACAAAAAGAACCACTGAGATTCGAGGAACTGAAACAGGGAAGTATCGTCGTAATAAAGAGACAGATCAAGCGAAAAGACGGACATTTCATTAACCTGGAAACCACCGCAAAAATGCTTTCCGACGGAAGAATACTCGTTTTTGCAAGAGATATTACCGAGAGCCTGAAAGCAGAGCAGGCATTGAAGGAAAGTGAGGAAAAATACAGAACATTAGTAGAGCAGGCTTCTGATGGAATCTATATTGCTGATATTAATGGGCGAATAATCACGGTCAATCCGAGTGCCTGTAAATTATCAGGTTATTCAGAAAATGAAATACTGGAAAAGTCCATCACAGATTTTATTGCCGAGAGTGATCTGCAAAATAAGCCGCTACGCATCGATGAACTGCGCAATGGAAAAACGATCCAGTCAGAAAGAGGATTAAAACAAAAAAATGGGGATATAGTCCAGATAGAAAGTCTTACCAAAATGTTATCTGACGGAAGGATTCTTGTTTTTTTGCGTGACATTACTGAAAGGCTGCAAGCACGAAATGAAATTGTTAAAGAGCGAAATCTTTCTAATTCCATTATCAATAGTCTTCCCGGTATTTTCTATTTATATGATGATGAAGGAAACTTTATAAGGTGGAATAAAAATTTTGAATTTGTTTCTGGCTATACCAGTAAAGAAATAAGTAAAATGAAGCCGTTGGATTTTTTTGATGATGATGAAAAAAAGCTTTTGCAACGAACCATTTCAAAAGTATTCACAAAAGGCATGGCTGATGTAGAAGCAAATTTTCTAACAAAAATGAAAACAAAGATCCCTTACTACTTCAATGGATGGAGAGTAATTTTCCAGGGAGTTCCATGCCTCATTGGCGTGGGTATAGATATTTTGGAAAAAAGAGAAGCCGAGCAAATGCTGAAAAAGTCTTATTTAGACATACGTCGTCTTGCTTCCCACCTTACCCAGGTACGTGAAGAAGAACGCAAAAGAATTGGCCGCGAAGTTCACGATGAGTTGGGCCAGCAACTGACAGCTATTAAAATGGATGTCGCATGGATCGCTAAAAAAACAACCGATACAACACCAGCAGTTAGGAATAAGTTGAAAAATATAAATACGCTACTTGACGGGAGTAACCAATCGGTACGAAGAATATTGCGGGAATTAAGCCCGGGTGTAATAGACAACCATGGATTACTTGAAGCATTGGAAATGCAAAACCGGCAGTTTACACAAACAACGGCAATACCGGTTGAATTTTCGGTTTCAGAAAAGACAATAGAGCTGGCACAGGAAATTGCTAATTGTATATTCCGAGTGTACCAGGAGTCGTTCACGAACATTATGAAGTATGCGGGAGCCAGCAAAGTGGTGTCTTCACTACATCTCGCAAACGGAACAATCGAAGTTTCAGTGGAAGATAATGGAAAAGGCTTTGATGTGGAGGCAATCCAAACAAAAAGATCGTTTGGTATTTTAGGTATGAAGGAAAGAGTGCTCTCACAGAACGGCACATTCGAGTTAACTTCGACGAAGAACAAGGGAACAAAAATCATTATAACTCTTCCATCAAGAACATAAAATCTTTCTTTTTTTGTTGAATTTGCTTATGCTTTTTTAATGCGTGGAAGAATCTGGTGGTAGTAAGCGGTAATATATTTGTCATTTACGAGGAATCAATATGAAACGTATTATTCTGGCAGATGATCACAGTTTTGTCCGACTCGGACTTATTCAAATTTTAAAAGATGAATATCCCGCGGTAGAAATATTTGAAGTGTCTAACGGCGAAGATCTTGTAAAACAAATCACCTTTAATGATTATGACCTGCTGATATCAGACCTTGACATGCCCGGTAAAAGCGGCCTGGAGGCGTTGGAAGAGGTCAGGATTATCAAACCGGAAATGCCGGTATTGATCCTCAGCATTTACCCTGAAGAGCTTTATGCCGTAAGAGTGCTGAAGGCCGGTGCATCGGGGTATATGAATAAGAATGCTGCCCCGGAAGAATTAATTAATGCGGTGCAGCGAATCCTTCTTGGACGAAAATATATTACTCCGGAAATTGGTGAGAGATTATTAATTCATCTGGACTCCCATAAAAAGCCGCACCAGCATCTTACTAATAGAGAATTCGAAATTTTCAAATTACTCGCTCTGGGTAAAACCATAACTAATATTTCCCGTCAACTTTCATTGGCTCTAACTACGGTGAGCACTCACAGGAGCCGGATAATGAAAAAGCTAGATGCCTCCACTAATTCTGAGCTTACCCGGTATGCTATTGCCCATCATATCATCAAGGATATTGATCTTTAGTCTACAGTCCCTTCCTTTTTTCGCCAACAGCCCCTCGCGAATTGAACCTTTTATTGCTCTGTAGTATTAATACTACCCCTGGGACTGATTAATCTTCTATCAAAATCAGCGTGGATAATCTATTTTTTACCAGCCGGGTTTAGAATTTCTTTGCACCTGAAAATGAATAAATGAAAGTCTTGATTGTTGATAGTTCTGCGCAAATAATTCAAAGGCTTGAGTTCCTCCTTGCTGAAACAGATGGCATCGGTAAGGTGTCTGGAGCGGTAACTTACAAGGAGGCGTCCATGCATTTTAAACAAACAAAGCCTGACCTGGTATTGCTGGATTTACATCTGCCCGAAAATGATTCTTTCAAATTATTAAGTGAAATAAAGGTAAGTAAACTTAAAACCCAGGTAATTGGACTCTCCACCCGAAATGCAAATCCATCCCAAACTGAAGAAATATCGGAAGGCATAAGTTTTATGCTTGATAAATATTATGATTTTGAACAAATTCCCGGGATTATCCAAAAAATAGTTACACCAAAATAATTATGACCGTTGAAAAGCAGCATAGTAAAATAATCCTGAATCTAGGCAATCCAATTTACATATGCGACGCACAAGGATATCTTACATTGTTAAACAAAGCCGCAGTTGAACTCCTCGGTTCAGAACCTGAAGTTGGCAAAGATCTTTACAGCGATTTATTTAAGGTGGTAGGGTGTGATGGAGCAGAATTACCAGCAGCAAGTCACCCCGTAAATATTGCAATTAAAGAACACAAACCTGTAGAAAATATAGAAATAATTATAAAGCGGCAGGATGGAAGTCTTCGCAATGTACTTCAATCATCAGTGCCATATTTTAATGTGCA
>JBDSPQ010000166.1:0-5891 GCA_039930305.1 Ginsengibacter sp.
ATTTTATATAATCTGGTGGTGCAGAAGATTGAATTTATTTTTGGTAAACTGTGTGTCTTGAAAAAAAACTTTCCAAAAAAAGAATTTCCGTGGCACGGGTTTACCAATGTGATGATAAAAGATAACATTCTAACTATGGATTTTAAAAATAACAAGTTATTGCAGCAGGAACTTTTACCTGGACAGGACATATCTGAAAAGGATTTTAATCACTTCGCACGCACGCAAATTATCTCATCAGCAGATGACAATTATGAAGTATAGCCCATACATATTGTATTCTGATGGCAAGGGTAATATTTATGAAGATGCTTCTTTGTATGCCTGTGGCAGAAGTGGCTGGGATGCTGTTTCCGTGCCACCCGAAGATTGGATAGAACTACCTGAAGGCGGACAACTTTATGAATTGCCCGGACGTAAGGGAATCGGTCTCGATGTGCTCACGGGTGAAATGAGATTGTGTGATAAGGGATGGGCTGTTGCAGCCTTTATCCCGCCTGCGTATACCGGTACTTTTCTTTCTGCTTATGAAACTGAAACTGGTGCAGAAACGCTTCCCTTGTTTTGCTATACCGCAGCAGGCTGGTCCAATGAAAAGTTTTTTGTTCCTGCCATCAGAATAGAACAGGATATACGTCAGGAGAGCGCCGGTTTCGATGATGTGAGAATAAAGCAGGGTGTCGCAGATATGCTTGCTGCGTTTCCCCATAACCGTTTGGTGCAGCACCTGGGTAATAAATGTTGCAACACCTACCATTGCCCCGCAGCCAGGAATTATTTCATGGGAAGGTGGGAATGCCCCGTACCTACTTCACCAGCATGTAATGCGAATTGCATTGGTTGCATTTCCTTCCAGCCCTCGGAGGAAAACATCATTTCCACGCAGGACAGGCTTACTTTTAAGCCATCGGCAGAAGAGATCATTGAATATACCGTACCTCATCTTGAAACTGCACCTTTCCCCATCATTAGTTTCGGCCAGGGTTGCGAAGGGGAACCTTTGCTTATGTGGAAAACCATCCGGGAGTCAATCATTGAAATACGAAAACATACTTCCAAAGGGAGTATCAATATAAATACAAATGGCAGTGATCCTGAGGCGGTAGAAGAACTGTGTAAAGCGGGACTAAACAGTATTCGTGTTAGCATAAATTCTGCAAGGAAGGAAGTGTACACTCCTTATTACAGGCCGAATAATTACGAGTTTGAGCACATCGTGGAAAGTCTGAAAATTGTAAATAATTACAATGGCTGGACGAGTATTAATTATTTTGTATTTCCAGGCATGACTGATAGTGTTGAGGAGTATGAAGCATTACGATCGCTTATAAAAACGACGGGTCTAAAAATGATTCAATGGCGCAATTTTAATATCGATCCCGACTGGTACCTTGGAAAAATTGGCGTAATCGATACCGGCGAATGTCTTGGCATCACAAAACTGATGAAATTACTTGGGAAGGAATTTCCCTCATTAAAATTTGGCTATTTCAACCCTGCCATAGAAAGGATAAAAGGAAACTTTGAAATGGATTTTGCCAGGTAGTTGCATTATATCGCGCGCTTGCCCACATCATTTTTTCTCGTATTTCCAGTTTCTTGATTTCCCTTCCTCAAGCCATTCCAGCGAAGTTTTTATTCTTTTCTTCATTGTATCCTCAGCTTTTGCCCCGGCGATCCATTCGAAATATTCATACTTATGAGATGGGCTGAGTTTTTGAAATCTCAGAGCCGCCTTCGTATTTTCTTCCAAAGCTTTTTGAAATGCAGCAGGTATGGGTATCCCCTTTTTCGGTTCTTTTTTTATTTCAGACAGTTTTTTATTTTCGTCATTTAGTTCCATTGCTTCTTTTATCCACCCAATTATTTTACTATCTGCAGGCAAGTCCTTCATAGTCGTAATTTTACCTAAATGACCCATAGCGCTTTCATTCTTCCCTTTCATAACTACAGAATCTTTCATAAGAGCAGCTTTCCAGAATCCGAATGCACAGTGCTGCTTGAACGAAGCCATATTACATAGAGTGCCTTTGTATTCGAAAAACGGCATTCCCCACTTAATAGTTTCTGAAATATCGGGACTGGCTTTATAGACGAGCTTTCGTAAATGCTGAAGTATGGGTTTTGCAAATGGAGCAGATTTTTCAACGTAAGCATCCACCCTGTAATCTTTATTTCCCATGAAACTGATTTTGATTTATGTGGTGAAAATTTGATGACAAAATAAATAAATCTTCTATGATGACAGTGTCGATGTTCCAGTTTTTTTAATCGCGTCTTTTTTATTTGGATAAGCTATCGCGCTGAAAACGATACTTAGAGGGAATACGCTTAGTACGCCCATAAATTATAAAAGCATCGCATGAACAAATACTCAAAAAAAAAGCCCGCTTGATAGCAGGCTCTTTTTTGAAAAGTATGTTACTTTCTTGATCTTATGATTAATTTATAGCCCTCAGCTCTTGTATATTGAGGAATAACGATTTTTTGCTTATAGGGCATCAGATAGATAGTATTGCCTTTTTTATAGGAAACCAATGCATCGCTAACAATAGCATTGCCGATTTGCATTCTGTTTAAAGTAAAACTACCCTTATAGGTCAAAGCTGATTTTAGGTTGAATTTTATGGAATTCTTAAGATTTCCGTTTCTTTTAATATTGAGAGGGGTATCATTTTTCTTAATAAACCCACCTCTATCAGCAAGGGCCATCAGGCAAAAACCTGAAAAAATGACCAGTACAAATAGAACTTTTGAATGCTTGAACATGTGGAAATATTAGTTAAACCTTAACAAAGGTAAGTTATATTAATTATAAAAAAAGCCATTCATCGCATAATATTTACCGGTAGTCTCATTATTATGACATTTGCGGTATATTTTAAAAAATATAGTAATTTGGATAAACTTATTTAGCATCGTATGAAAAATAATCCATACAGGCAGGACCGGGAAGAGTTAAAAGAGTTGTTGCAACAATATAAGAACTTTAAAAGCGGAAAGAAATTCAGTTTCATTGAGGAAGATGCCTTTACCAGGATCATTGAGTATTTTGATGAAGCAGAAGATCTTTCTGCGGCTGTTGAAGCTGCGAACTATGCGGTCGAACAATTTCCTTACTCTGCTTCGCTCCTTATTAAGAAGGCTGATCTTCTTATCGCTACAAAAAAATATTATGAGGCGTTGAATATCTTGGAAAAGGCCGAAGTACTTGATAGTGCAGATATCAATTTGTACATTTTGAAAACGGATGCTTTTCTTGCTCTTGATAACCAAATACAGGCAGCACAGATATTGGAAGAAGCCATAAATAAATTTGATGGGGAAGAGAAAATTGATTTACTTTTTGAACTTGCCGATGTTTATGATGACTATGAAGATTTCGAAAAGGTTTTCAACTGTCTCCAGTTAATTCTCGAACAGGATAATAATAATGAAGAGGCATTGTATAAAATTTGCTTTTGGACAGATTACACTGGCCGGAATGAGGAGAGCATCAGGTTGCATAAAGCTATCATAGAAGAAAATCCCTATTCGCACCTTGCATGGTTTAATTTAGGCGCCGCTTACCAGGGCATCAAGTTGTATGAAAAAGCGATAGATGCCTATCAATATGCGATAGCGATTGACGAAAAATTTGATTATGCGTACCGTAATATGGGCGATGCCTATCTTAGATTACAAAAATACCGTGAAGCTATAGAGGTCCTACAAAAAGTACTTGAACTGTCGATGCCGGAAGAGGTTATTTTTGAGGCAATAGGCCATTGTTATGATAAGCTTAAGAATCATGCCCAAGCGCGGTTTCACTATCGAAAGGCTTCTCACCTCAATTCTGCTGACAGTCATTTATACTACAAGATCGCCTGTACCTATATGAATGAGAAATATTGGGACAGTGCTATTAAAAATTTAGAGAATGCAATGAGAATTAATCGTTCTCAGCCAGACTACCATCTTGCCCTTGCGCGGTGTTATGTAAAACAGGATCGAATCAAAGATGCGGTAATACATTTTTCTACCTTCATTAAAGCGCGCCCAAAAAATTCCAATGGCTGGAAAGAGCTTATCAAATGCCTGTACGAGGCTGAATACTTTGAAGAGGCATTGGAACAAATACAGAATGCACAGAGAAATACGAACTATAAACCCATATTTATATACTACGAAGCAGCAGTTCTTTTTGCTTTAGGAAAATCCAAAGATGCGATGCTATACCTGGAATCCGGATTGCGAACATCTCCCCATCTGATAAAGCAATTTATCGAATTAAATCCAGCACTCTTCCAAAACCAGGCAGTGGTTGATTTGATAGCGAAGTATAAAAATAAAACCCTCCGCAGAAAAAAATAGTATTGTTTACTTTACCTAATTTTTTCACACTCCACTGGTTACGATTAGTAATTTATTGATGCCAGTAAATTCTAATGTTTTGTATGCTTAGCATACTCTTGAATGCTTTTTGGATATTCAGATTACAAAACTATCTTCGCGACTGAGCTAAAATTTTCAATATGAACTTTCATCTTTCTCAGATACCGGATCGCGTGGTTAAACCAAGGGAACACGGTTTAACAATGATAATGGACAAAGGTCTCAGCATCGGGGAAGCCAAAAATATTTTAAGTGTTTCGCATCATCATATTGATATCATCAAATTAGGATTTGGAACTGCTTACGTTACCCCCAACTTAAGGGAAAAGGTAGAGTTGTACCAATCTTTTGAGATTCCGATCTATTTCGGCGGTACTCTTTTTGAAGCATTTTTGGTAAGAAATCAGTTCAATGATTACATAAATCTTTGTAAAGATTACAATATTACTTACATGGAAGTTAGTGACGGGTCCATTAATATTCCACACACAGAAAAATGCGGTTATATCGAAAAACTGACTAAGCAGGGAACTGTGCTGAGTGAGGTAGGAAGCAAAGATGCCGAACACATCATTCCACCATACAAATGGATAGAGCTGATGAAGGCCGAGCTGGAAGCGGGTTCAAAATATGTGATAGCAGAGGCGCGTGAAGCCGGTAATGTGGGCATCTACCGCGGGTCGGGTGAAGTTCGTGAAGGTCTTGTCCAGGAAATTCTAACCCAGATTCCAGAGGAAAAAATATTGTGGGAGGCGCCTCAGAAAGCCCAACAACTATATTTTCTTGAGTTGATTGGCTGCAATGTCAACCTTGGCAACATTGCGCCCGCAGAAATTATCGCTCTTGAAGCAATGCGAATTGGATTGCGTGGAGACACATTCGACTTATACCTCGACAAAGAAAAATCTAAATGAAGGTTTATGGATTAATTGGCAATCCGCTGACGCATTCTTTTTCTTATAGATATTTCAGTGAAAAATTTTTGCGCGAGCATATCGTTGGTATTACCTATCGAAATTTTGAAATAGACAATCTCCCTTCACAGGTACCGTCACTAAAAGCAGATCCTGATATTTGCGGTTTGAATGTAACCATTCCGTATAAATCCGCGATACTTGATTTCCTCGACGAAGTATCTCCTGAATGCGCGGCAGTAGGTGCGTGTAATTGTATCAAGATCGTAAATGAGAAATGGACAGGCTATAATACCGATTGCATCGGCTTCGAAAATTCTTTCATAAAGCAATTACAACCTCACCATCAGAAGGCGCTGATTCTTGGCACAGGCGGATCCTCAAAAGCTGTGGCGTTCGTTCTAAGAAAACTAAAAATCGACTATCGGTTTGTGACCCGTGGGTCAAAAACACATCCTCTATTAATAAATTATAACGAGGTTACGCCTTCACTTTTAGATGCATTCCAGGTTATAATCAATACAACTCCATCGGGGATGTTTCCAAATGTACTCGAGTCACCTGAAATTCCCTATGATGCTTTAACGAACAGTCATTATTGTT
>JBDSPQ010000167.1:0-10893 GCA_039930305.1 Ginsengibacter sp.
GAAACGTTCACGTGGTACGCTCTCTTCCCCTTCCATTGTACAGAACAATGATTACATCACTTCCATAATTGCATCTGCCTACGATGGTGGAACATTCCTAAGCCCCGCAGCCATTAATTTTTATGTGGATGGGTCTACGTCAGGCGGTTCAGTACCCGCGCGAATTTCGTTTGAAACCGGCCGTAACCGGTCAACAAGGCAGGAAAGACTAAAAATTTTAAACAACGGCGATTTTGATTTCAATGATGGACAGTTGTTCCTGGAGAAATCAACGGGGCGGATTGGAATTGGAACCAGTGCCCTTGCAGCCAAGTTGGATATCCTAAATACAGATAACTTTTATGGCATTAATGTAATTAATTCATTTACCGGCAATGTAGACAGAGAAGGGCTATCTGCTTACTCTGTAACCAACCCGGGTTATGGAATAGGTGTACTTGCTACAGGTGGATATAGGGGTGTAGTGGCCCATGCCAGTGGTTCCAGCTACAACGGTAGCGTGTACGGCATATATGCTTACGCAGATGGCTCGGCAGGAAGCAGGTATGGTGTATACGGTACTGCTTCCGGAGGCACTTTTAATGCTGCGGGGTATTTTAATGGAGATGTTTGGGCCGTAACCTACAACAATCTCTCCGACCGGAAATTTAAAACCGATATTGCTCCGCTGCAGAATGCACTACAGCAATTGATGAATCTTCAACCTAAATCCTACCTTTTTAAAAAAGAGGCCAATGTGAAAAGAACATTGCCTTCCGGAAAACAAATTGGATTAATTGCTGATGAAGTAAAGCAGGTGTTTCCCGAACTGGTGAAAGAAGCCGTGCAGCCTGCAGAGTATGGCAAAGACAGATCTGAAGTGATAGCGCCCGAAGTAAAATATGAATCTGTAAACTATATCGGGCTGATACCAGTGCTTATTGCCTCAATACAAGAACAGCAAAAATCAATAGAGGATCAAAAAAAATTAGCCGCGCAACAGCAAATACAAATAGATGAGTTAAAAGAATTGGTGAAAAAGTTAAGCCTAGGCAAGGATATTACCAATGTCCTCACGAACGCCAGCCTCGATCAAAACAATCCTAACCCACTGGACAAAATGACTACGATCAGGTACTCACTTCCACAGAATAGTAAAAGTGCCAGCCTGTTGGTGCGTGACATGAATGGAAAAGCGATCAGGCAGGTTCAGTTGGGCAACTCATTACAAGGAAACGTAAACTTCGATGCGACAGGATTGGCTGCGGGAAATTATACCTATTCCATATTGGTGGACGGCAAATTAGCCAGTACCAAAATTATGACGGTAGCCAAATAAAGCGCAACATGCTCACATAAATTTTTTAAAAATTACCCGCTGGTTTCACCGGATGGCAAAATCCCACATCAGCGGAAAAGATTAGCTAAATTATATTTTGATCGGCGGGAATTTATCCTAAGATGTTGTCCCCCCCGGGTAAATTCCTGTCATCAGAATATCTAAAATGCATAAGGACCAAATCCATTCAATGCAGGTGAAAGCAAGGCTTTGCCTTTAATTTTGAAATATTAGTTTTAAAACATCGGCCTTCATTTTTTCCGGGCCTATTCGAAGGAAATACATTCCGGGTGTAAGGAGCAATTTAGACATATCCTGGTCAACCACGCTTTTGCCCGGCTGCACAAGAATTGATTCTACATGTCGAATTCTTCCCAATGCGTCTATTAATTGGATTTGATAATTGCCACCGGGGGTTGTTTCCGGAAATTTGATATGCAAAATATTCTGTACAGGATTCGGATAAATAGAAGGCTTTGCCGGTGCAGAAACATTGGCCGGCTGTGCTGCCTTTAAAAGAGTAATCCTTCCGCCGTCCCCATACTCAGAAACATAAATATTTCCGGTATTTACATCTTCTGCGAGGTCAAGGGGATCACTGAAGCCTGAAAATCCTTCGATAGCCGATCCTTCAATGGCGCTGATAATATCATTATCTGCGCCACCGGGAGTTAATACAACGATATCATTATTTTGACTGTAGCGCACCACCAGTATTTTACCTTTAAGCGCTCCACCGAAAGCTTCGCTTTTGTATTCGATAACACCGTCGGGGGATTTATCAGCCTGGAAATTGAAAGAGTATCCCCGGTAATTTGTGTCAGGCAAAGTGCCTATCGGGTACGCAATAACTTCTGCCGGATCAATTGAGCTGGTTGGGTTTCCGCCATTTAATACGTACTGACCCCGTAAGGGATTTGGGTGTCCATAGTAGCCACCCTTTACAATCCGGAAAAGGTAGTCATTTTGCGTTTGCTGAACATTCCCTAATGCAGGTACAGCCGGGCCATTGTACACGGACCCGTCCGGCCTTTTTGTACCGGGCACAGATGCCGGCGTATTGCCGCCTGCGGCGGAGCCATTCGTAGGCAAATAAAGCTCCCCGTTACTGTGCCATATGAGGTCATAGGCATTCCTGATACCGGTTGCATAAAGTGTCAAAGGGGCATTTGCAGCATAAGGATTGTACGTACCGCCACCCTCTGCTGTTTTCGCATCTAAAGGCATGGTATTGATTTTAGACACATCGAGGCGCAGGCATGAGGCGGACAGCAAATGTTCATTACGATAATTCCAGGTTTTATCTCCACGGCCCATCGCCGTATTACATCCTTGATTGAAGTACAATGCCCCGTCCGGGCCAAAGGCAATACTGTTGGTAAGGTGGTCTTTGGTGGATCTGGGTAAATTAATGATGACATCCTGAAAGTTTTCAAGATTCGGTCCCGAAAGTTTGCTGAGTTTGCCATCCCAATCCGGTCCGTCTAAAAAAACAAATGTGCTGTGTGTAATCCAGACAATTGGGTTCTCCTTTGTAGAGGCCGGGTCAAATGCAAATCCAATGGCTAACTGGTCTGCCCGTGAACCGTAAGCATCCTGCAACGTATAAATTTTTTCTGGCGTACCTAATGTGCCATTACTTTTAAGAGTATAGCGCTCTATAATTCCGTTTATCGTGAGCGCATATAATTTGCCGTCTGGTCCGAAAGCAAGACTGGAATGCTGGCCAATTGTATTCGATAACTCAACCTTCTTAAACTTTGCATTTATGGTATCATTATTAGTACTAAAACCGGTTGTAAAGATGGAAGAATATGGGATGAAAGAAGAATCTGCTAAGTCTTTTACGCCAGGTGTAATGGTAAATCTATAGGTCGTATTCAATTTGAGCGGCTTATTAGGAACTAATGTTATGCCATCGCCCCCACCCGTTCCATTTACACTTGAAGGAACGGTGACTCCGCTAGCTTCTTCCTGGAGGTAGACATTTACAGAAGTAATAGTGGTATTATCAATGCCGCCATTTGGTAAAAGCAATATGCTTGTCGAAATGGAGGAATTGTTGTTTACGTTAACCGAACTGTTAGGCGGATTCACATTCACCACCGAAGGTCTTTTACTATTATCGGCCGCTATACTTACGTAATTGATTTTGGTATTTACTCCCCCGGCAGGATCAATTGTCAGGAAGCCATCAGTAACTGACACTACCAAAGTGACCACCTGGAAAAGATTGCTGGCAGATGGCGTAAAATTGGAGATCGCGTTCACTCCTTCAATGTTCAAAGAATGTTTACTATTAAAATTTTCACCATCGCCAGCTGAAACAGTTACGTTATAATTTCCGTTTTCTACCTCGACTTCCCAGGCTCCGTTTGCAGAAGTTAGTGTAGGACTGGGCGCATCACCCGCCTGCATATGAATTAGTGTTGCCTGCAAAAGGTTATTAGAAGGCATTGCCCTCTTGCGGCCGTTTTTTGTTAGATCCAGGGGTGTATGGTCGAAAATGTTTACCCAGCCATACCTATTACCGGATCCCTGGAAGGCGCCGTTCCCCAATCCGAAACCTTCGCCGAAATCCTTTAACCAGCCAGCGGGCGGCAAAGTACTTGCATCCTGGAAGTTCACTTTTATAGTAGTTAATGGTCCGGGGGGCTTAGCTGTAACCGTAAGGTACACGTCGAGAAAAGCCGTGTCATATCCGGGAGAGGCAGCGGTAACTTTGGCAAAATAAGTGCCTACCTGCAGGTAATTCGCATCGAAAACAAATATAATTTCTGAATTCCCCGTATAACTAATACCGTTTAAATTATTGCCGTTCACGAAAAGCCATGATGGAACCCGGCCGCTGTCGTTCACGGCTTTTAGTGTGATCGTTGCGGGCACATTATCCGATGTCGAAATATATTCCGTGAGACTTTGGGTACTTGCCTTTTGAATATTAGCAGTTTGGGAAGCCTGCGTAAAAGCCACGTATTTAATTGATTGAGCAGTAGAGCAAAAGTCAATTACTATCAGCTGAATTAAAAAGACACCGGTTAATATAATCTCTCTCAAAATAATAAAACGTTTATTATTATTGCAGGCTTATTCGAAGCGGTTTTCGGGAAGCGAGTGTTTTTCATTGTAAATATATCAAAAAAATAACGGGTCGGCAATCTCAGGATTTTATTATAACGGAGCATGAAACTGATTGTTATGCTAAGATTAAAAAATTTCTCGTTGCTTTTATCAAGGACGATTTTGCACACTTTAAATTCAATATCCTATAAGCTTTGTCACCCAACTTGGTTTTACTTTGTTACAATTTGCCTTTGGAACTGCACGGGAAACAGCATTAAACATATCACCGGTTCTTTCAAATTTGAAGCCAATTTATCTGGGCGAATGCTGCATTTAGAGCGATCGTTATTTCGGGCTCGTCGTGACCGAGCCGGCACCATTGTCATTTTTTTCGTAAGTGCTATATTGTTGCGTACTGCTGCCCAATCTTGTGGGCCTGTATATTTCCTGGGGTTTAGTCGGTGGGGGAGCAGGGGGTGGTGGTGGAGATAGGGCTTTTATTGCCGAAACATTTTCACTCGCGGCCGAAGACTGGGCCTGGAGTGTTTCTGCGGGTATATTATTTTCCGCATTCACCGGAACCGGGGGGATGTTTACTGAATTGATGCTGCCGCCGGCTGAGATACGGTCAGTAGCTATGGGCGTAGCAGATGGGGCTGCCTGCGAAGCGATGGCAGTATTACTCTTTCTGGTACTTGCCGCAGCGGCCGCCGCTGCACTATCTGCGAGTCTTGCTGCTTCTCTCGAATTCTCCTTCATTCTGGCAAAAGCGTTCTTCTTTGGTGTATTCGAGGAATCCTCCGCCTGGCCAAAACCAGGAAATGACAAACTCAAAGCAATACACCATAACACAATAAGTTTCTTCATAACCACTCGCCATTTTTTCGGCGCTAAGTAATTTTACTACAAATTTGGTGCATGAAGAAATTGTTTCCGGAAAAATAACAATAATTAGGCTGAGCTCCACAGTAGTACAGGCTCATTCCAGCCGGCGACTTTTTAAAAAACTTTTTCCTTAAGCCACCTTTCCGGCATCTTCCTGGCTCGCATATTCATCTTTTGGGGCCGGCAATACCTTCACTATTGAATTTTGAAGAGAAATAACGGATGACGCGGAGTAGAGGCCGAGGCCGTTTCCCGAGAATGTATAGTCCATCAATGTAAGCTTTACTTCGCCATCGATAGAAAGCTCTATGTAATTTCCATACCGGATAAGACGGAATTGAAAAGAAGTGCCTCCGTTGATATTAAAAACACCAGATTGTATGTCGGTAAAAATAAAGTTCTGCCGCACGTTTAGTGGATTAAATCCCCACGACCTGATTTGCAATAACCCGTGGGACATATCAAACGAATAATAATATCCATTTCCTTCATCATCGATATCTGACACCAAACCAAGTTTACCCATACCCTCCACCGTTAGTAA
Organism: Ginsengibacter sp.; assembly: GCA_039930305.1. Classification (GTDB taxonomy): domain Bacteria; phylum Bacteroidota; class Bacteroidia; order Chitinophagales; family Chitinophagaceae; genus Ginsengibacter. Next base: position 5,811 of record JBDSPQ010000167.1, read on the forward strand.
GCCTTCCCATATGAAACATAAAGAGGGTTTCTGAAAATAAAATATCTCGTAACCGCTCCCTGATTTGCAAGTCCATTTGTTACCCTGAATATCCGAGTCTGCAGTCGGGTTAGAGAGCAGGTGCTTCACTTCGCCCAGATTCTGCTGCGTGATCGTATTCATGGCCATTTCTTCCCAACGATAATAACTTTTTAACAGCAACCTTCCTTTACTGTCTGTATCAAGCTCCTTCGGAGGTGGTAATACCCGCAGTGCATCTATCTTACCGTAAGCATAGAAAAAATTATAAACCAGCAGGTGCTCTCCGTCCTGTACCACCCGGGCCGCGTAATTTCCCTGGGGCAGTAATACATCAGCGTGAAAAGAATGGTATTCTCCAAAAAAATCGGGCGCAAACCAATAGCGCACTTTTATATCTTCCCTGATGGAACCTAGGAGATAAAAATGACCGTTTAGCGCAAAGACGCATGGACACTCTATATCATCATAGACCATAGGATAAAGTAGCGGCGGAAGCAGCTCTGCGGCTACGTCAGTAATTTTTACAACGCCAACACAACCCCGCCGGGACACCGGACCTGTAATGCTGCGGGCACAAACGAGCAAGTACACTTCACCGTTATATACAAACCTGAAGGGATCACGGAAGCTCAGCCATTTCCGGGGATTGGAATCCGCCGCTTCGTAGTAAACCCCTTTCGGTGAAATAGGAAAAATATTTTTTTGATTTTTTTTCCAGTCCACCAAATTGTCTGATTCTGCAAAACCTATTCTTGAGACAACGCCGCGGTCTCTTCTCTGAAGGCCGGTATAATACATTTCAAATTTTTCTCCTTCCTGCACTACATGCATAGTCCATAGCATATCGTCGTCCCACTCGCCGGGATTGCCAACAAACAAAGCGTTGTTTACCCTTTTCCAGGAAATGCCATCTATAGAAGTTGCATGGGCTATATAGTCATGATTAGGAATAATGAGGTGAAATAAATGGTACACGTTCTCGTGTATGATCACCGTTATATCGCCTATTTCCCACTCACTGAATCCCGATCCTGAATACATTTTATGATTAGAATTTATACATGGTTAAATGTGCAAAATACATGAAGTAATCGTGTTTGGCTACATTTGCATTTCTAAGAAAGCGTGAAAAAGAAATGACGAACGGCTATTATATACAACTATTCAGCCCCCATGGTCTTATAAGATCGAATGATCCGGAAATAGGAAGAGATAAAGATACCGGTGGGCAGGTGAAATACGTCCTGGAACTTTTAGAAAACCTTTCGCATCATCCCGCGGTAAGAAAAGTTGATTTGTTTACACGCAGAATCGTTGACAAAAGAGTTTCCTCCTCTTATGAAAAAGCAGTAGAAACGGTAAATGAAAAAGCACGTATCGTTCGTGTAGTTTGCGGTGGCAATGGCTATCGTAGTAAAGAATCTCTTTGGGATTATCTTGATGAATTCATTGATAAAACCATCCGCTTTATTGAAAAGGAAGACGACTTCCCTGACGTTGTACATGGACATTATGCTGACGGTAATTATCTTGCCGGACAAATCAGTGAAGTTTTTGGAATTCCATTTATCGCTACAGCTCATTCCCTTGGCCGCAACAAAAAAGAGATTTTATTGCAACAGGGCATTCCAACCGAGAAAATTAACGAGAAATTTAATATTGACCGGCGTATTGCAGAAGAAGAAAATCTACTTAAGGTTGCAGATGTAATTATCGTCAGCACTCAGCATGAAATTGACACGCAATATGCGCTGTACGATAATAAACAGAAAGGCAGATTTGAAGTAATTCCTCCAGGCGTAAATACGGAACTTTTTTATCCCTTCTACCGGCATGACATGCCTTCATTTGCGATGACTATTGAGCAGGAGCATGCATTGTACCGTGTTAATTCTGACATTGAGCGTTTTTTATTTAGTCCAGCCAAGCCATTAATACTTTCCATCGGCCGGGCCGACAAGCGGAAAAATTTTGAAAGAATTATACAATCTTACGGACAGGATAAAGAGCTACAAGCCATGGCAAATTTGGCCATCTTCGCGGGTGTCAGAAAAGACATTACACAAATGGCTGCCGATGAGCAGGATTTACTTACTAACTTACTATTGTTGTTGGATAAATATGATTTATACGGTAAGATGGCCATTCCTAAAAAAAATGACCCAAAGCTGGAAGTGCCGGAAATATACCGGGTGGCGGCACGTAAAAAAGGGGTGTTCGTGAATGCTACCCCTGGGGAAAATTTTGGATTAACAATATTGGAAGCTGCTGCCTGCGGGCTTCCTGTGGTGGCCTCCCCCACCGGTGGTCCAAAGGAAATTCTGGAACAATGTGAAAATGGACTATTGGTTGACGTGGAAGATCCTGTGGCCATTGCGGATGCACTGAAGAAGATCATTTCCGACCAGGTATTATGGGAGAGATTTTCTGCCAATGGCATTACCGCTACAAATAAAAAATATTCCTGGCAGTCGCACGCAGAAAGGTATATAAAAATAATCGATGACCTTTTCAAAAGAAAGGATAAAGATAAACTGGCCTTTACCCACAAAACAGCATACGGTAAGAAACTTGCTAAAGCCGAATTGTTTGTTATCTCGGATATCGACGGTACGCTTGTAGACGGCAAAAATCATGATGGGCTGGATAAACTAAAGCAGTGGATTGATGCGCACAAAGATAAGGTCGTATTTGGAGTAGCCAGCGGTCGGAATCGCGAAGTGACGGAAGATGCTTTTAGCCGCTACGATCTTCCGAAACCCGATTTATTAATTTGCTCTGCCGGATCTGAGATATTCTACACCGAAAAATTTATCGCAGATAATGGCTGGGAAAGCCACATAGATTACCAGTGGAAACGAAAAGAATTGATGGAGGAACTTTCAGTGTTTCCAGGAATTACGTTGCAGGAGCCAGACGCGCAATGGCGTTTTAAACTGAGTTATTATGTCGAAAAGATTTTCGGGGAAGACGATCTTGCTAACCTGTACAGGTTTCTTGATGACAGAAAATTCAGAGTTAAAATTTTACTTACAGAAAACAAATTTCTTGACCTGCTACCCTTCCGGGCCAGTAAAGGAAGCGCTGTGCGCTATCTAAGCTACAAATGGAAACTACCACTTGATCATTTTATTACAGCAGGAAACAGTGGTAATGATAAAGATATGCTCAAGGGAAAAACCAGGGGAATTGTTGTAGCCAATTATAGTCCTGAGTTGGAAGATCTCAGAAAAAATAAATCCATTTACTTCACAGAAAACCTGTTATCTGGCGGCGTGCTTGAAGGCATTAATTTTCATCTTCTCTCTATGAATGGGATTAATATTGGATAAACTAACCACACTCCCAAAAAACCATCTTTCACCAACCTGCTTTAAATCACCTCAAGTTTTCCTGTGTAGAATTTTAAATTCGCATTGCTGTACGTGGCATTATGTTTGCCAGCAGTAACGCCTAAAAACATTACTAAAAAACCATGGAAAAAAATTTTTCCTGCCCTTGCTGCTATGCCGAGGACTGGATGGATATTAAAAAATATCATTACGAAAAAAACCCAAGGCAAAACACTTCAGGTAATACTAGTTCGTATTTGACAAAACGACGATACGTTCTTTTCAATCTATGGTTCTCCGGCGACACGACAGTGACCCTCACCGCTATTTTTTGTAAGAACTGCGGCTTCGTTTGTTATACCCCACGACCAACAGAGGAAGACATACAAAGAAAGTATCAATATCTGGCTGCTCAGGGGGAAATCGGAACGCTTTCTGATTTTTCTGAACGTGGCCTTAAACTGGATTATCAGCGTGGCCAATTCATGTACGATACAATTGCCAGGCATCACCAACTGGATTCAGCAAGTGTCCTGGATATTGGTGGAGGCGATGGTCGTCTGTTGCGCCCTTTTCTCGAGAAGGGGTATGATTGTAATGTTGTAGATTTTAATCTGGTTCCGGCGGATGGCATCAAGCGCCTTGGAGCTACATTAGAAGACCTTCCTGATGGTACATCTTTCGACATATTGATTTGCAGTCACGTATTAGAACATGTGGTACATCCTGGCCATTTCCTAAGACAACTAAAAAAAGTTCTTGCTCCTGGCGGAGTCATCTATATTGAAACACCCTTTGAAGTATGGGACGGCATCCCGATTCAAAAAGATCCTGTAACACATCTGAATTTTTTTTCACAGCATTCACTGAACAATGCTCTGCTGATTAACGAATTATTGCCGCTTGTGATAGAAACCAAACTCTCTTCGTATGATGGCATTTTTAAAAGGGTAATTCGTACAGTTTGCGGTGCTTCTGAAACGGTGAAGCAATACATGGACATCAAAAGCGATACGACCCGAAAACTATTGTTCCCGAATTTTCACAAAAAGCTCAGCCGCAAATTTGAAAATCTTGGTCCTCTCTATAAGCGTCACTCACCCGGAAACCTCTTATCATGATGCCTCTACGTAGTTAACTATTTTATGAAAAATATACAAGCTCTTTCCTAATCTCTAAAAGTATTAAAACAAACGCTCTTGAAATCGCAGGCGCTGTAAAAGTGTCACCATTCATCAATTTCGTACGGTACCGTCAACTCATCTAGTTCCACTTTCCAGAACTTTTGCAGAAGAATATGTATAGTTTCAAGATTAAACGCAAAAAAACATCGCCCCATATTTCATCGAACAATTAATTCGACTGTTCGGACAATTTTAGGTACTGCTCGTCCTTCCCTGCTTTATTTCATTAGCTATAAATCCGAAGTTTATAAAAGTTGCTCCAGAGAGAATTGCTTTCGCATAATTGCTGTTTTTAAAAAAAATGGGTAATGAAATTAGAAATCAAATTACTGGTACTGTTTGCTATGTTGGCGGTTGTATGTCGGCCGGGCATTTCTTCAGACTATCCCAAAGACCTGGATGCTGTACTAACGGTATTAATTACACGCCAGCTGCCAGCTGTATTGACATTTCCAATAACCATTTGGAAACATACGGGGACTGCTAATGGATAACAATTCGGGAAGGCCGTCTGAGATTGACTTTGTTAATATAAAAAACGGTGTT
>JBDSPQ010000168.1:0-10507 GCA_039930305.1 Ginsengibacter sp.
AATATTCCAGCCACGAATCACCTGCACTGGGATCTACTATATAAAAAATATCCGGAAAAGTATTTCTGATCCAACGTCCGGAAAAATCCTGGTCTGATATGGAATACACCTTTATTTTGGAAACAAATTTCTTAACTTCCTTCTCACTTCGCGTTTCACGTACTTGCCAAAGTGCTTGCGCCAAACAATTTGCTCCACCCCATACACAAACCCATAAAGGTCTGTCATCGGCTTTGTCAACCGCTTTAATCAGAAGGTCAGATCCTGAAGAATTTTTTCCTTTTCCTACACCATCCATGCTGAACAAAGGCAGATGCTCTGCTATAACACGCTGTAAATATTCGCTTGTAGGAAAGCCGGGGGCATGCTTATCAAGGTTTGGTTTGATTTCTCCATAATCACTCACCAATTTCCCGATCTTGTCTCTTCTTACATTATTTCTAAGGTGAGTTGAGGTAGTTGCCACTATTCCTTCTATATCGTATTCATTTGCATAAACTAAAAACCGCACAAGAGATTCCTGGTCATCTGGCTCATTTGTAATATCAGTTAATACAACAACTCTTTGCTTAACCGGTTGTTCATAAGTCAGGGGAGTTTGCGCATTTACCAATACCGGGATAAAGGAACATTTTAGCAATATGATAAATTTTTTCATCATTAACTTTTTATTTAAAGCGGTTGAGAATGATGCTAATTTTTTTAAATAATAATCTGGATCACAGATGTTAAAAATAATAGCGTGAAGCCCTACACTCCAAGCTATTTATGCGCTGTATAATTTTTTCGTAAAAGATTTTTTGCCCTATCCTGCAGATACCGGTTGGCCTCCTCGCGGTTTAACCGATGAAATAACTCCCACCCCGTATCGCCCATATAAAAAAATGGCTTTCCATCTTTGTGTCGAAGAAAGTGTGCATCGGCCGATACTTTTGAAATGTTTGTATTTTGTGCATGCAGAGATATACTACTGCATAAAACACTAATACTAAATAATAATATCCATACAACTATTTTCATTGTTTTCTATTTTGCTATTTTAATTTATGATTATTAAGCTACTAAAAGCAATATGCACCCAGGGAAATACTTTTGACACTTCTGTCTTGTCCTTTACGATTACTTCCTTATGCATCTTACAAATATTCTAAAGCCCGCCAGATTCTTCAAATAACTAATGAATACATTTTTTTGTTCCATACTTAAAATCAATTATTTTTTATTATATGAATACTGTTCAATTTCATTTCGCTAGCCTTTGTAACTTTTAACGGCCGCTGCAATATCTACGGGATGATAATATTTTTTATCTGTGATCATTTTTTTCAGTGCATCAATACTGTCATACACCCCTTGCTATCCTTAACATCACTAAAATTAAAAGTAGCGCTGTCCTGAGTTACAAACTCAGGACATATAAATTTTCGCACTAAAAACAACGCTCAGAAAGCCATGTCTCACTGGTCAAAAATATTGTAACATCTTTTACTCATACATCTTTTTAAAATAATAATTGTCCTGAGTTACATATGCATCTGCTAGCTTCAGAACTCAGATATTCATTTTCCAAAGTAATGATTGGTATTTTTTCCCAAAAAAGATTATTTCATGCATCAAATATTTGTATTAACTTCTACAAATATTACGACTGCCACAGAGATTTTTTAGATGATCGCTTCTTTTCTTACCCCTGACTCTCCTGAAATTCCGTACCGACTTCAGCTTTCAAATCCAGGCTCTATGATTCCTGTAGCCTATAGGGCATTTCTGCACTCTATATGTTAAGACGGCAATTTATTTATACATTTCAATAAACCCGCACATGAAAAATTCTCTCCTTTTCTCAGCTCTTCTTTTTTGCTTTTTACAAACCGCCTATGCACAGCACGCCGGTGATCTCGATGCTGCTTTTGGAATTAATGGAATTATAAAGGCTGATCTCGGCGAACAATATAATTATGGAGCTAATGCAAAAAAAATATTGACAGAAAGTGACGGAAGCTTTTATGTCGTTACGCCGTGGGGACCTTCTCAATTTTTTATTATTAAAAAGAACAGAGATGGATCTCCTGATGTAACCTATGGTATTGACGGATTTTCTACCCCTATTTCTATGGAGGCAAATTCTGCAGCTCGCCAGCAGGATGGAAAAATAGTAATGGTCGGAAATCACGGGAACAACTTTGCTATTGCACGCTACAATACCGACGGGAGCCCGGATGCCACATTTAATAATGGCGGATTACAAACTGTAAACCACTATGATTATTCCTATGCCAATGATGTAGCAATTCAGCAGGATGGTAAAATAGTTGTAACAGGCCTCGCGGCATATTATGGTGTTGGATATGATGGAGATCCGTACTATTTTGCCACTACACGTTTTAATCCCGACGGTAGCCTTGACCACACATTCGGGAATGATGGATGGCAAACAAAATATATGGGAGCATACGGCGCTGTGGCCAATGCAGTTGCTATTCAGCCTGACGGTAAAATTATAGTAGCGGGTGCAACACAGTATGAAGATTATGGCGGCCTTATCCGTTATAACTCCGATGGAAGCCCCGATCCAACTTTTGTAGGGGAAGACGGCAACTATTCTATCTATATTGCCTTCAATGCTATCGCTATACAATCAGATGGGAAGATTGTAGTGGCAGGATTATGGAACAAGGAAGTTTTTGCTGTTGTCCGATATGAGTCTAATGGTGTCCTTGATTTTTCTTTTGGCTTCCAAACGCAGGTAAGTGGAAAAGCGAAATGTGTGTCTTTGCAAAACGATGGAAAAATTGTAGTTGCTGGTGAAGCATATTCCGATAATAAAATAATTTTGCTGGTTGCAAGATATAATATCGATGGAAGCCCTGACCTTACATTTAGCGTTGACGGCATGCAAACGACCGATTTTGGCAATGGTAATAGTGGGGCTAACTCTGTGGCGATCCAAAGCGATGGAAGAATTATTGCTGGGGGCAAGGCCGCAAATGGAAGCAATAATGATTTAGCTATTGCTAGATATACTGCTGATGGAAACCTTGACGCCTCATTTGAGGGAGATGGAAAACTAACAGCTGGATTAGTGGCATTCAATACATCTTACACCTGTACCCAGGTTCAAAAAGATGGAAAAATTGTAACGGCGGGTAAGGCATGGAATGGAAATGATTTTGATTTTGCCGTAGCCCGTTATAATAAGGATGGCTCCTTAGATAATACGTTCAGCGGCGATGGAAAACAAATAACAGACTTTAATGCTGAAGATAATTACGCGAATGCTATAGCGATACAAAATGATGGCAAAATTATTATTGCTGGTAGCGCCATTGTAAGATATAATATAGATGGAAGTGTTGATAATACTTTTTCTGCCAACGGTATCAAATTGCTTGAATACATTTCGATCGCCATACAGAAAGATCAAAAAATATTGGTTACTGGTCCGTTGCCGGGAGAATTGGCTGTTTCAAGGTACAATCCTGACGGCAGCCCGGATACTGATTTTAGCGGTTCGGGAACAGTTACCACCAGCAGTTTTCAATTTCAATATTACTCTAACGTTTTGCCAACTTCTATGTGCCTTCAGCCTGATGGGAAGATAGTTGTTGCGGGCAGTGCAACTTTTTTCTCGTCAGATGGAGGTCATACTGATTTGTTCGTGACACGTTATAACACTGACGGCACCCTGGATGAGGATTTTGGCTATTTTGGAGCATTAAGAAACTCAAATTCAATTGCTCAAGCGCTGGCCCTGGAGAGTGATGGATCTATATTGGTTGTCATAAATAACAAACAGGGGCAAAGCAGTCTTCTCAAGGTCAATCAAAACGGGGATCTGAAAAATACCAGCCTGACCGGGTTTGGAACGGGCCTGGATGATATTGTAAAATCAATTGGTATTGGAAGCGATGATAAGATCATTGTTGGCGGTAGATCAGGCGGCAACTTCGTGCTGGCAAGATTCGATAAAGATGCCGACTTGGATAGCACCTTCGGCAGCGACGGTATGGTGACAACCGAGATATCCTTTGGAGATGATATCATTAACGCTCTTGCTATTTCAGGGAATAGGCTATACGCGGCGGGCACCAGCGATTACTTAGGTAACAAGGGAATTCTCGCGGCTTACCTTTTGGATACTAAAGTTGCTAACACAGTAAGCGTAATAATCACCAATCCCATAAATAACACCGTGTTCCGGGCACCGGCAGTTGTCAAGATAAAGGCCACAATATCTCATCCTGAAAAAGTAAACTTAATTGAATTCTATAATGGGCGTACCTTATTATACAGGCAGAAAATAAAACAGCACAAGAAAATAAAAAATATAAAAACGGGATACAAATACAATTGGACGCATGTAGCACCCGGCAATTATACACTTACTGCAAAAGCCATAAACATTAATGGCATTGTTACAATCTCAGAACCGGTATATATAACTGTTGTAGGCAAAAAGAAGCAATCAGTGCATGTTCACACTACATCAAAAAATCAAAACGTTTTAAAACAGAACGCTACAAGTAAGGATATTTTAGTTGAGAAATTAACCATGAAACTTAATCCGAATCCTGTGCAGCATACATTGAATATTTCAATCGCAGGAGCGGTTAGCGAACTTTTTGAAATATCTGTTTTATCTGCATCTGGTGTAATGATGAAAAGCCTGCATTCAATAAACTCAAACAAAATTTCCTTAAATGTTTCGTCGTTGACACAAGGCATTTATATCATCAAAATTATTTCAGGGGATAAAGTGATGTATAAACAATTTTTAAAGATGTAACGGCGTAAGTTTAACCCCAGTCAAAACCATTTGAGAAATGATAACAGCAACATGAATAAATCCTGGCATGAGTAATATTTAAACTATATAGATAAGTGCGATATTCTCTTCTCCGCAATCATTTTTTTGTTGCTTAAAAATTTCCGGTCAACCAGGCAAGTTGGACACATCGTTTGGCGTCAATCTTATAGTTAAGGCAGGATTTCTGTCTCTGTCTGGTATTTGTGCTGAAGATTTTGTGGCAAAGCAATCACTAACAACACCGAAAGGAAAGATGAAATAACGATAAGTAAAACTGCAATCACCTTAAACAACCTTTCCTGAAAATAACCCTGTATGGGATTGTTAATATTTCCAGCCTGAGGATTACGAGTTCTTCTGCTAAATTTATATGGTTGGGAATTGAAGGATTTGATTTTTTGAATAATTGGACGAACTAAAATAAACGGACGTGTGACGCTAAACTGATGTGGGTGATGCGGGGCACAAAACCGTTGGCTCGGGCACCAACATCGGCAGCTTCTTTTATTTTATTTGTAAATATTTTTATTTAGAAAGTAAAAGATCAACAATAGTTAACCTTCCGAATACGGTATCAAAGATATCTGCCTGTATAGCTTTCTTTTACCTCCTTTACACCTGACGGTACACCTGCATACACCAGGTTTCCACCGCCATCACCTGCCCCGGGGCCAAGGTCGATAAGCCAATCTGCAGATTTTATTACATCCGTATTATGTTCAATAACGATTATGGAATGGCCTTGTTCTATGAGCGCGTTGAAAGACGCAAGTAATTTTTTTATATCATGAAAGTGCAGGCCCGTGGTTGGCTCATCAAAAATAAAAAGCAGGTGCCCTTGTCCGTTACCCTTTCCTAAAAAAGAGGCCAGCTTTACCCGTTGTGCTTCTCCCCCGCTGAGAGTATCTGATGATTGACCGAGTTTGATGTACCCAAGGCCCACATCACTAAGTGGCTGAATTTTTTTTGCAACGTCTGCCCCGTTTGCCTCATTCTTTTTACCCGTTTTTGTTTCGTTCCCAAAAAACATGATGGCTTCATCCACGCTCATGTCCAGCACATCGTAAATATTCTTTCCTTGGTAAGTAACTTCCAGCACTTCCTGTTTAAAACGCTTGCCACCACACACGTCGCACACCAAATGAACATCGGCGAGAAACTGCATTTCCACGACTTGTTCTCCTTCACCTTTACAGGCATCGCACCTGCCACCGTCCACATTAAAAGAAAAATGCTTCGGCTGATAACCGCGCATCTTACTTAATGGCTGTTTGCTAAACAGATCTCTTATTTCGTCGTATGCTTTTATATAGGTCACCGGGTTGCTCCGTGAAGATTTCCCAATCGGATTTTGATCAATCATTTCCACCTGCGAAATGAAATCCATGTCGCCGGTGAGCCCCTTGCTCAGCCCGACCTTCTCCGCAAACTCTCCTTTAAGTTTTTTCAGGGCAGGGGTCAGTATTTGTTTTACAAGCGTTGTTTTGCCACTTCCGCTTACACCACTTACTACGCACAAGACATTTAATGGAAACACTACGTCAATGTTTTGAAGGTTGTGTTGCCTGGCACCATGTACGGTTATAGAACGGTTCCAAGTACGCACATGGCGTGGCGGATCTATCCTGAAAGTTCCGCTTAGATATTTTCCCGTTAAGCTGTACTCATTGTTCACGATATCGTCATAATCGCCTTCGGCAATCACTTCTCCACCGAGGTGACTCGCCAGTGGCCCCATATCGATAATATGGTCCGCATGGCGCATCATACTTTCATCGTGCTCTACCACCACCACGGTGTTACCCATATCCCGCAGACTTTTCAGCACGGATATCAACCGCTCGGTATCCCGCGAATGCAATCCGATGGATGGTTCATCCAAAATATATAGTGAGTTGGTAAGGTTGCTCCCCAAACTTCGCGTCAATTGAATACGTTGGCTTTCCCCGCCACTAAGTGAGTTCGCCAGCCTGTTGAGGGTTAAGTAGCCAAGGCCTACATCCAGCAATGTACCAAGGCGATTATTAATCTCAATCAAAATTCTTTTCGCGACGGTTGCATCATAATCTGATAATTCGATATCATCAAACCATTGTTTTAGATCCTTTACCGGCATCTCGCACAGTTGCCCTATATGCTGATGATTCACTTTTACGTATAAGGCTTCTTTCCTTAGCCTGTAGCCGCTGCATTCCGAACAAAGTGTGCGGCCCCTATACCTGCTCAGCAAAACGCGGTACTGTACTTTATACAGATTCTGTTCTACTTCTTTGAAAAACTCATCCAAGCCTGAAAAGTATTCATTTCCTTTCCAAAGCAAATTATATTGGGCAGTAGTAAGATCAATGATGGGTTTGTGAATTGGAAAATCGAATTTCCGGGCTACCCGGATTAGACTTTCTTTCCATTGCCCGAGCTTTTCTCCTCTCCACGGCGCAATGGCGTTCTCAAATACACTTAATCTTTTGTCCGGTATTACGAGGTCCGGATCAATACCGAGCACTAATGAAAAACCGCCACAAACAGGGCACGCTCCAAAAGGATTATTAAAAGAAAATAAATTGGGTACCGGTTCTTCGAACTTTATTCCATCAAGTTCAAACTTATTGGAAAAATGCCGCATTTCGGAGTTATTTACCTCAAGAATCACTTCTCCTTCTCCTTCATAAAAAGCAGTAGTAACGGAGTCGGATATACGATGATCATCGTCCTCATCAAAATCTTTTACCACGAGCCTGTCCACCAGCACATATGGAGTAGCATGGCTCATAAAGTCATCCGCATTCTTCATTTCCTGGATGTCTTCTATCCTTTTAATCTCCTTATTTATATATATTCTTGAAAAACCTTTTTGCATAAGGATATGCAATTCTTCTTCGCTATTCCTGTTGTGGTGTTGCCTGAAGGCTACCAGGAGTAATACTTTATCCCCCTTTTTGCAATTCTTGATTGACTGCACTACATCCTGCACATCATCTTTCTTTACTTCCCTTCCGGAAGACGGTGAAATGGTCTTTCCAACTCGTGCAAAAAGGAGGCGCAGGTAATCATAAATTTCAGTCATGCTACCGACGGTGGAACGCGGGGTTCGGGCCGTCACTTTTTGCTCTATGGCAATAGCAGGGCAAAGTCCTTTTATGTAATCTACGTCGGGTTTGTTCATGCGAGCCATAAACTGGCGCGCATAGGCGCTAAGGCTTTCAGCATATCTGCGTTGGCCTTCAGCAAACAAAGTATCTATAGTCAGGGAAGATTTACCTGAGCCCGAAACACCCGTTACCACAATAAATTTATTACGGGGAATTTCGACCGTGACATTCTTCAGGTTGTGAACGCGGGCACCTGTGATAACAATATTATTATTTCGATGAACGTTTATTGAGCCCGCCTGATTTCGCTGATTATTTTTTAAGGGACGTTTTTGAGTTTTCATGTGGAAGGCAAAAATAACCCATAGTAATTTTACTGAAACACATTTTGCGTATAACTTCTAAATCTTTAGAATTCAGCAAAATAAACCACCAAAAGATTTGGCAGAAGTATTTTAATACATATTTTCGGTATTCCAATTATCCAGAAAGAATGAAGAATCTCACTGCGCCTCACAAAGTTTCTCTCACGATTTTCTCTTTAATTGGATTGACTTGCACAATATCCTAAACCAAAAATCGTAACAGGTTATGAAAACATTGAACACTCTATCTGATCAGCAATTAATCCATCTTTATCTTGATGGAAATTCGGAAGCTCTTTCTAGTCTTGTAAGTCGTTACAAAGACAAAATTTACACTTCAATTTACTTATTGGTTAAAGACAAATATCTTGCCGAAGATATTTTTCAAGATGCTTTTATTAAAGTAATTGATACAATTAACGGAGGACGCTACACAGATGAGGGAAAATTTTTACCCTGGGTAATGAGAATTGCACACAACCTATGTGTCGATCATTTTAGAAAAATCAAACGCAGCCCATCCATCAAAACCAGCGACGATCGCGACATCTTTGAAGTGATCAATTTTGCTGAAGCCGGGGCTGAAGAAAAAATGATCCAATCCCAGAGCCATGACAGGGTGAGAAAATTATTGGATCTTTTACCGGAAGATCAAAGAGAAGTAATTGTAATGAGGCATTACGCCGACCTTAGCTTTAAGGAAATAGCCAGGCTTACTGATTGCAGCATTAACACTGCACTGGGCCGTATGCGTTATGGACTTATCAACCTTCGGAAAATGGTTTCTGAAAAGCAAATTGCTTTATAGGAATTATTTACAAATTACAGGCAACCCTCATCATGAGTTCATGAAGAGGGTTTTTTTTGTTTAAACCCTAAGTCATTTTTGCGGAAGTTTATTCTTCACCAGCGTAATCAGGTTCTCTACTGAATAAGCATTATCGATTTCATTCGCGTTAACCAGAAGAATAGTTTGCGTGCTATCGGAAAGAAAGATTGCCGGCAGAGAAATATCAACTGGCAAAAATTTTTTTTGAACTTCATCTTTGTAGAGGTAAATTTTCTTATACGGTAGTGAATCAAGAAATCGTTTCCAGACTTTTTTCATGCCAATTGTACCATGAGACAGCTTGCAGAGCTTGCAGGAATAGGTGGATGGGAAGAAAATCTGGTGAAAATAATCGATCGCACCAGGCACAATACCTCCCCACGAATCATATGCGAGCACAATTTTTACCGGATTATTTATTTCGGCCGCTTCGCCCTTTAGCTGTACTTTTTCCTTCAAGCCGTCAGGACGCAAATACCGGATACCATCGGATGTGGCGATGAATAACATCAAGCAAAAAACCAACCAGACAAGAACACTTTTCCTTTTGGGCATGCCGGAGTTTATTATAAATATAAGAAATTGGCGCCACATGATTTTGCCGCTCCTATCCTCTTTATGCAGAAGAATTTTTAATTGTCAATACATTGATTACACTCTACATTTGCAAATAATTTGCTAAGAAGGATGGTTTATCATTCTCAAAATGCAGATCTATTTAAATATTTGGCGTGAGAAAAAATCTCAATTCTGCTACACCCGCAGGCTTACTGATTGCACTGGGCATTATCTACGGGGACATAGGAACATCACCACTCTACGTTTTCAATGCAATTATTCATGATAAGCTGGTAACAGACATGCTTATTCTTGGTAGCCTTTCGTGTATAATATGGACTATCACCTTACAGACAACCTTAAAGTACGTCATCATGATCCTCCGGGCAGACAACCGGGGAGAGGGTGGAATTTTTGCTTTATATGCACTGGTGCGGCGAAGAGCTAAATGGCTGGTGTACCCCGCAATGATCGGTGGTGCCGCCTTGTTAGCCGATGGAATTATTACACCCCCAATATCCATCACTTCTGCCATAGAGGGATTGCGGAAACTTCCGGCGTTTCACGGCATTCAAACAAGCTCAATAATGATTATCGTGTTGATCATTATTGTATTATTTTTCTTTTTACAACAATTCGGCACAGCTTCTATCGGTAAGATGTTTGGCCCAATTATGCTGATCTGGTTCACGATGCTGGCGTTATTGGGTGCAGCGCATATTTTAGACGACCTTTCTATATTTAAAGCATTCAATCCCTACTATGCAATTGATTTTTTACTTCATTATCCCTCGGGGTTTTGGTTGCTGGGTGCGGTATTTTTATGTACAACCGGCGCAGAAGCTTTATACAGCGATCT